>CAZPCL010000072.1:0-5372 GCA_964585105.1 uncultured Methylobacillus sp. | reverse complement strand
CGAAGTTCTGTTTTTGTTAGTTTTATAAATTCTTGGTTTTCAATATAATCAAACAATTGATTAAATAAATCTGTTCTCATATTCCACTTGACGATCTGGAAATTGATTAAAGCGAGTTGTGATTCATTTAAAGCTAACTCGTGTCGAATTAATCTCTTATCCGCAGATTCAAATGTGAAGTTAAATCCCCCACCAAAAATTTTCTTTGTTAATTCTTTATTTGTTGTTTCTCTTCCAATTTCTAATCCTACTGAAGATGGTGGGTAAAGTATCGAAATAGCTTCATCAGCTTGGGCTAGTTCCCATTGCATCTTAGCTGTCTTTAATTGAGGATTAAAAAATTCTTGCACGTATATGAGCTCTTCCAAGCCCCAATTTTTAAAAGGTAATTCAGAATTAAAAAACCCTTTAGATAGGAGAAATTTTGAAAATTCTTCATTGTGGATGCCTGATTCTTTGATTACTTCAATAATTTGTTGAGTGTCAATATCTTCTTTGATAAAAGGTAAATAGCTACAGCCATTTAGAATTAATATTATTATTAAATATGGCTTTATTGACATATAAACTTTCTTTTTATATTTAATTGATGAGTTATTATTTTTACACTTTTATTATATTCTACAGACTGTATTTTTATATACTTTTTTTACAACAAAGAAATGACATTGAATTATTGTTTTGCGTGCGCTTCTAAGCTGATATAATATGCCTTTTTATAAATTAAGTTACTTAGCGAGAGTGGCGGAATTGGTAGACGCACTGGTTTTAGGTACCAGCGCCGCAAGGCGTGAGAGTTCGAGTCTCTCCTTTCGCACCATATTTAAAGTAAGGGAATAATTACTATGGCAGATGCAATAGAAAAAGTTAGTAGTATTGAGAGAAAAGTTAAGGGATTGGTGAGTATTTCACCACTTCAGGCAGAAATATCAGAAAGATTTCTTCAGTTGACGCGTACAGCTCGTGTTGCTGGTTTTCGACCTGGAAAAGTTCCAATGGCTGTTGTTGAGAAACAGTATGGCTCAGATATCAAAGAAGAGGTTTATGCTAAAGCTATAGAAATGAAATTCGGTGAAATAGTCAACTCTAACAATCTTCGCGTTGCGGGTATGCCCGATATCCAACATGATCCTCTTGGGAAAGTTAATGAAGATTTCGAATTTACTGCGACATTTGAAGTATTCCCTGATTTTAAATTAGGAAATTTTAAATCATCAAAAATTGTTAAAAAAACAGTAGCAATATCAGAGAATGATGTAAAAAAAACAATTGATGTTCTAATTAAACAAAGGGCAGTATTTGAGAAAGTGAAAAGAGCTTCTAAGCTTGGTGATCAGATAGTGGTTCGACTACAATCGTTTATCAAAGATGAACAAATTGAGTCTACAGGTGAGAAATCACTAGAATTTGTTTTGGGTGACTCAAAGAGAATTAAGGCTGTAGACGACCAGCTCATTGGAATCAATGCCGGTGAAACAAAAGAATTTGAAGTTAAATATCCAAAAGATCACAATCCCTCACAGTTAGCCAATCAAAATGTGAAATATCAAATCAATTTGATAGAAGTCAGAGAGGCCAAACTACCTAAGATAGATTCAAGTTTTGCAAAGAGTCTCGGTGTTGCTAGTGGAGATATCAAGCTAATGGAGGGTGAAATAAAAACTTCACTCAACCAGGAAGTTGAAAAAAGAGTTGGTGCAGATTTGAAAAAACAGGTTTTTCAATCACTTGTTGACGCTCACGAGATGGAGATTCCAAAATCTTTAGTTTCAATGGAGATAAATCGCATGATGCAATCTACTTATGAAAATCTCAAGAAGCAAGGCGCTGACATGAAAGAGGTTAAGTTAGAAAACTCAATGTTTGAAGATTCAGCCTTAAGAACATGTAAGTTAAGAATAGTTCTTGCCAGCTTAGTCGATGCAAATAAATTAGAAGCAAGCGAAGAGCAAATAAAAACAAAAGTTGAGGAATTTTCAGCTAATTTTGATGATACAGAAAAAGCCAAAAAATGGTTTTATGAGGACTCAAAACGATTAGATGAGCCAACTGCACTTTCAACGGAAGACAATATTGTTGAATGGTTTTTAAAAGAATGTAAAGTAGAATCAAAAGTTACTACTTTCGATGAATTAATGGCAATGCAGGTATCATGATGAGCAATTCTAAAATAGAATCAATTAGTCACTTTTCTCCAAACAACTTAGGCTACATACCTATGGTTGTAGAACAAAGTGGTCGAGGTGAAAGGTCATATGACATATATTCAAGATTGCTTAAAGAAAGACTTATTTTTTTAGTGGGCCCTGTAGATGATATGACAGCTAATGTGGTAGTTGCACAATTATTATTTTTAGAAGCAGAAAACCCAGATAAAGATATTTCTTTATATATAAATTCACCGGGCGGCTCAGTAACTGCAGGAATGGCTATATACGATACAATGCAATTTATTAAGCCGGATGTTAGTACTTTATGTATTGGGCAAGCTGCTAGTATGGGGGCTTTACTTTTGACAGCTGGTGCTGAAGGAAAAAGATTTTGTTTACCAAATTCCAGAGTTATGATTCACCAACCGTTAGGAGGGTTTCAGGGTCAAGCCTCTGATATCGAAATTCATGCAAAAGAAATTTTATTTTTAAAAAGCAAACTCAATTCAATTTTATCAAAACACACAAAGCAACCAATAAAAAAAATCGCAGAAGATACTGATCGAGATAATTTTATGAGCTCCAATGATTCAGTAAAATATGGTTTAGTTGATCAGGTTATTGGTAGCAGAACTGAAGTTAAATAAGGGCTAAAATGGCTGAAGATAAAGATAAGTCTCTTTTTTGTTCGTTTTGCGGAAAAAACCAACATGAAGTTAAGAAGTTGATCGCAGGGCCTTCAGTATTTGTATGTGATGAATGTATTGATTTGTGTAACGATATTATTAAAGAAGAATCCAAAGAGCTCAATGACGAGATAGTAAAAACTGAGTCAGAGCAATTATTAAACCCAAAAGAACTCTCAAAATCTCTCGGTGAACATGTAATAGGGCAGGACGAAGCTAAGAAGAGTATGTCCGTTGCAGTTTACAACCACTACAAAAGATTAAGAAATAATAAAGATGATAGAGGTGATTTTAAAGATGTAAAAATTGCTAAAAGCAATATTTTATTTATTGGCCCAACTGGCTCAGGTAAAACTTTACTTGCATCAACATTAGCAAACTTACTAGAGGTTCCTTTCGTTATGGCTGATGCAACTACACTAACTGAGGCTGGATATGTTGGTGAGGATGTTGAAAATATTATGCAAAAGCTACTTCAAAAATGTGATTATGACATTGAGAAAGCACAAAAAGGGATTGTTTATATTGATGAGGTCGATAAAATCTCTAGAAAATCAGAAAATTCTTCAATCACAAGAGACGTATCAGGTGAGGGTGTTCAACAAGCTTTACTAAAGTTAATTGAAGGGACTGTTGCTTCAGTCCCTCCACAAGGTGGCAGAAAGCATCCAAATCAAGAATTTGTTCAAATTGACACTTCAAATATATTATTTATATGTGGTGGTGCTTTTGATGGACTTGAAAAAATTATTAAACATAGAACGGATAAAAATAGCATAGGTTTTGGAGCTGAAGTCCAAGGAAAAGATGATCTTAAAACTATCAGCAATACTATTAAAAAAGTAGAGCCAGAAGATTTGATTAAGTTTGGACTTATTCCAGAATTTATAGGAAGACTCCCTGTTATTACTACATTAGAAACTCTTGAAATGAGTGCTTTGGTTGAAATACTTACAGAGCCAAAAAATGCACTTATTAAGCAATATAAAAAATTATTTGCAATGGAAGAGGTAGAGTTGGAATTTCGTGATGATGCTATTGAGGCTATTGCATTGAAGGCTGTCGAACGAAAAACAGGTGCTCGCGGACTAAGATCGATAATGGAATCAAGCTTAAAAGACATTATGTTTGAACTTCCAACAATAAATAATTTAGTAAAGGCTGTTGTAGATAAGGATGTAATAAATAAAAATAAAAAACCATATTTAATATATTCAGATATTGAAAAAGAAGTTAATAAATAAATAGGACTTGAATTACACTAAAGCGACCTCATATCATATATTCGATAATAATTTAATAAAAAAGAAAATTAATAATGACTTTGAAAAATAAAGACTTCCCAATGCTCCCTTTACGTGATGTTGTGGTTTATCCTCAACTAGTAATTCCACTATTTGTGGGTAGAGCTAAATCAATAAGCGCAATAGAAGAAGCAAATAACGGAGACAAAAAGATTCTATTGGTTGCTCAGAAAACTGCTGGACAAGATGAGCCAGAAATCAAAGATTTGTTTAGAATAGGGACGGTTGCAAGTATCTTACAAATGCTGAAACTTCCTGATGGGACTGTTAAGGTTTTAGTTGAAGGACTAGAGAGGGCAGATATTAAAAAATTTGATGATTCGGGAAATTTTTGGTCCGCAGATATCAGTGTTATAAAGATTAAAGAAAAAAAAGATAAAAAAACTCTAGCATTTATGCGTTCAGTATTTTCTCAGTTTGATCAATATGTAAAATTGAATAAAAAAATTCCACCCGAAATCTTAACATCTTTAACATCCATAACAGATCCAGGAAGATTAGCTGACTCAATTGCTGCAAATTTGACATTAAAATTATCTGAGAAACAAAATATTCTTGAAACAATAGATATAAGAAATCGTTTAGAGCTACTTCTTAATATCATGGAATCTGAAATTGATATTCTTCAAGTAGAAAAAAGAATTCGAGGAAGAGTAAAAAAACAGATGGAAAAGTCTCAAAGAGAATATTATTTAAATGAGCAGGTAAAAGCAATTCAGAAAGAGTTAGGAGAGCAAGATGATGCTGCTGACTTGGACGAGCTTGAAGAGAAAATAAAATCAGTTGGTATGACAAAAGAAGCTGAGCTAAAATGTTACTCTGAGTTTAAGAAGTTAAAAATGATGTCACCAATGTCTGCAGAGGCTTCTGTAGTTAGAACTTTTATAGAAACACTAATTAATCTTCCATGGACCGATAAGACAGAGATAAATAAGAATTTAAAAGATGCAGAAATTGATTTAGATAATGATCATTTTGGACTAGAAAAAGTAAAAGAACGAATAGTTGAGTATCTGGCTGTTCAGAATAGAGTTGGAAAACTAAAAGGACCAATTTTATGTTTAGTTGGACCCCCAGGAGTTGGTAAAACATCACTTGGAAGCAGTATTGCTAAGTCCATTAATCGAAAATTTATAAGAATGGCTCTTGGTGGTGTAAGAGATGAGTCTGAAATAAGGGGGCATAGAAGAACTTATATTGGTTCAATGCCAGGAAAAATTTTACAAAATATG
>CAZPCL010000071.1:0-5526 GCA_964585105.1 uncultured Methylobacillus sp. | reverse complement strand
ACTTAAACTTATACCGTAATATCGGTATTTTTGCTCACGTAGATGCGGGCAAAACTACTACCACAGAACGTATTCTTAAGCTTACTGGTAAAATCCACAAGACTGGCGAAGTTCATGATGGCGAATCCACTACAGACTTTATGACACAGGAAGCAGAGCGTGGGATAACAATCCAATCTGCAGCCACCACGTGTTTCTGGAAAGACCATCGCATGAACATCATCGATACTCCTGGACACGTAGACTTCACAGTAGAAGTGTACCGCTCGCTTAAAGTACTTGATGGTGGTGTAGGTGTATTCTGTGGTTCTGGCGGCGTTGAGCCTCAATCAGAAACTAACTGGCGCTATGCTAACGAATCGGAAGTAGCTCGTATCATCTTGGTTAACAAGATAGATCGTATGGGTGCAGACTTCCTACGCGTGGTTGGACAAATTGAAACTGTTCTTGCTGCTCACCCATTGGTAATGACCTTACCTATTGGCACCGAAGAAAACTTCGTAGGCATGGTAGACGTATTGTCTAAGCAAGCATTTGTATGGGATGAGACTGGCCTTCCAGAAAACTACGAAATTTTACCTGTCCCAGAAGACATGGTTGACCTAGTTGACGAATACCACGAAAAACTAATCGAAACTGCTCTAGAGCAAGACGATGACCTAATGGAAGCTTACCTAGAAGGTGATATCCCTTCTATGGACGAGATCAAGCGCTGTATCCGTAAAGGAACTATCGCACTAGACTTCTTCCCAACTTACTGTGGTTCTGCCTTTAAGAACAAAGGTGTGCAATTAATCCTAGACGCGGTTATCGACTACCTACCTAGCCCAACAGAAGTTAAACCACAGCCTTTAACAGACAAAGAAACTGGCGAAGCTAATGGTGAATTTGCCAATGTTGCTATTGATGAGCCTTTGCGCGCTCTAGCGTTTAAGATCATGGACGACCGTTACGGCGCGTTAACCTTCGTTCGTATTTACTCTGGCACTTTGAAGAAAGGCGACAGCATTCTTAACTCTTACACTGGCAAGAGCGAACGCGTTGGCCGCATGGTTGAAATGCATGCCGACGAACGTACTGAGTTGAGCTCGGCCCAAGCTGGCGATATCATCGCTATCGTAGGCATGAAGAACGTTCAAACCGGTCACACTCTATGTGATCCTAAGCATGAATGTACGCTTGAACCAATGATCTTCCCAGAACCAGTAATTTCTATCTCTGTAACACCTAGGGATAAGGCCTCTACTGAGAAAATGGGTATTGCCATTGGTAAGATGGTTGCAGAAGATCCTTCATTCATTGTTGAAACAGACGAAGATTCAGGCGAAACCATCCTTAAGGGTATGGGCGAACTTCACCTAGACATTAAAGTAGACATCCTTAACCGAACTTACGGTGTTGACCTTATTGTTGGCCAACCACAGGTTGCCTACCGTGAAACCATCACCACTAAACTAGAAGACAGCTACACACACAAGAAGCAGTCTGGTGGTTCTGGTCAGTATGGTAAGATCGACTATATTGTTACACCAGGTGAAACGGGCTCTGGCTTTATGTTTAAGTCTTCTGTTGTAGGTGGCAACGTGCCTAAGGAATACTTCCCAGCTATCGAGAAAGGCTTCCGTACTATGATGGTTGAAGGCCCACTAGCTGGCTTCCCTCTCCTAGACGTAGAAATTGAATTAGTTGATGGTGGTTTTCACGCCGTAGACTCCTCGGCTATTGCCTTTGAAATTGCTGCTAAAGGTGCTTACCGTCAATCTATGCCTAAGGCTGGTCCTCAGTTGCTAGAACCGATCATGAAGGTAGACGTTTATACTCCAGACGACCATGTTGGTGATGTTATTGGTGACTTGAACCGTCGTCGCGGCATGATTAACGACCAAGAAGCTGGTGTAACCGGCGTTCGCATCAAGGCTAGCGTACCTCTTTCAGAAATGTTCGGTTACATTGGCCACTTGCGCACGATGACTTCTGGCCGTGGTCAGTTCTCAATGGAATTTGAACACTACATGCATTGCCCGAACAGCGTTTCTGAAAAAGTAATCGCTGCAGAAAAAGAACGTAAAGCTGCTAAGTAAACTCTTTTTCTGACTATAAAAAGCCCACTATTTTGCAAAAGATAGTGGGCTTTTTTGTGGCTGTTCTAAACAGTCGGGCTTGTTAACTTCTTTAGTGCTAAACAGCCCAACAAGCAGACCAATGTCCGTTGTGGCCACTCAAAATAAACCTATCATCAGATACCTTCCGGTATACTTTGCTCACTAGCCAGTAACTGTAGAGCGCTACTTTTATTTAAAGAGTTCAGTTTTTGTAAGGGGCTCTTTGTTGAGCTACCTGGGTTACCGATGCAGCTTTTGAAATTATGCTTGATGAGCCTACCTGCAGCAAACTAGGGCTCTGCGAGCTAAAAGTAGTCTTTTTAGGATATTCATACATGCACACCAATAATTTACAGCAACTCACCTCTTCAATGCGTCTTTGCAAAGCCCTATACCTTTCGGGCAGGGGTGCCACCCTTAATGGTCATGATTCAAACCTTGTTTTAAAAAAGGATTGAACCATGCACTGCTCTGATAATAATTACCCTCGTTTTATAGAAGCACTAAAAGTGTGGGCTTATATCGGCTTACTGTCCTTTGGTGGACCTGCAGCGCAAGTGGCTTTAATGCATCGAGTATTAGTAGAAGAGAAAAAATGGCTTACTGAAAACCAGTACCTTGACGCCCTGAGTTTCTGTATGCTGCTGCCAGGACCGGAGGCAATGCAACTTGCAACATACGCGGGCTGGCGTATGCATGGTGTCAAAGGGGGTTTGGCGGCGGGGTTATTGTTTGTAATTCCGGGGGCTTTAGTCATTTTAGCTCTGGCAATGGCCTATGCAGCTTTTGGACAAGTGATGGTGGTAGCCTCCTTGTTCGTAGGCATAAAAGCGGCCATTGTAGTGGTGGTTATCGACGCCCTAATACGCATCTCTCGTAAAACCCTTAAATCATCAGAACATTGGCTAATTGCCCTATTTTCCTTTACCAGCATTTTCTTTTTCACGCTGCCATTCCCACTGATTGTATTTTTGGTAGCCTGTTATGGGTACTATAGGCAATTAGGGTACGCCAGATTTTCAAGCACTGTGCACACTGAAAAAACACATCATTTGCCTCCGATTTTAACCACCATTAAAACTGCAATGTTATGGTTGAGCATATGGCTGCTACCGTTGCTGCTGCTAACGATATTTGTCGGTTTAGAAAACATTATCTTAGAACTTGGTTGGTTCTTTTCTAAACTGGCTTTAGTGACCTTTGGTGGTGCTTATGCGGTACTTGCCTACATGGCACAAGATGCGGTTGTGGCCCACCAGTGGTTAACTTCTGGCCAGATGATGGATGGCTTAGGCCTTGCAGAAACCACACCTGGGCCGTTGATTTTGGTGACAGAGTTCGTTGGATATTTAGCCGCATACCACAGCCAAAATAGTTGGCTACTAGGCCTTGCTGGGGCTTTAATCGCCTTATGGTGTACCTTCGTGCCCTGTTTCATGTGGATATTTACTGGTGCTCCCTATATAGAATGGATTAACCAACAACCTAGACTCAAAGGCGCATTAACAGCCATTATGGCCGCGGTAGTGGGTGTCATATTAAATCTTTCTATATGGTTTGCATTACATGTATTTTTTCAGCAAGTTAGCCCCTTAAAGTATGGCTTGCTCACGCTGTGGTTGCCACAGTTATCATCTTTAGACTTTAACGCTTTAGCGTTGGCTTTACTCAGTGCATGGTTATTATTAAAACTACGATGGCAGATACCTAAAGTGCTTACTATAGCTACTTTAGGCGCCTTTTGTCTGGCGTATATCGGACTCTAAGTTTATCCAACGCATCCTACCACCGCATTGCTAAGCAGGTAGCCGTTTATCTACAGGCACAAAAAAGCCCGAACGAGTCGGGCTTTTTATGGGATGACATTAGCGCTAGCTAGTGGTCATCTCAGCACGTAGCGCTTCAGTTAGTGCTGCTTGCACTTCTTCTGCACTTACCGTAGAGGTGCCTTCAGAAGCGCGCTGCTCTTGACGCCTACGCTTACGTTCTGAGTGATATGCCAAACCAGTACCAGCTGGAATCAAGCGGCCTACAACCACGTTCTCCTTTAAACCACGTAAGTGGTCTTTTTTGCCAGTCACTGCACCTTCAGTCAATACCCGGGTTGTCTCTTGGAAAGACGCCGCTGAGATGAAGGATTCAGTCGCCAATGAAGACTTGGTAATACCCAATAACACACGCTGCATGTGGGCCACAATCTTGTCTTCAACAACCATCTTTTCGTTAGCTTCTAGGTAGCGAGTGTATTCTACCTGGTCACCTTTGATTAGGTTAGTATCGCCAGAAGCAACCACATCTACCTTACGTAACATCTGACGCACGATGACTTCGATGTGCTTGTCGTTGATCACTACGCCCTGAAGACGGTATACATCCTGTACTTCGTTAGTGATATAGCGTGCAAGCTCTTCAACACCCAAGATACGCAAGATATCATGTGGATTGAATGGGCCATCAGCGATAACTTCGCCTTTTACTACTGTTTCACCTTCGAATACGTTCAGTACGCGCCACTTAGGAATCAACTCTTCATAGTTGTCACTGCCGTCTGCTGGCGTAATAACTAGGCGGTTCTTACCCTTCGTTTCTTTACCGTAGCTTACGATGCCAGAGACTTCTGCCAAGATAGCCGCTTCTTTTGGCTTACGTGCTTCAAACAAGTCAGCTACACGAGGAAGACCACCGGTGATGTCCTTAGTGATTGCTTTCTCTTGTGGGATACGTGCAATTACGTCACCAATTTGTACCTGACCACCATCAAGGATGGACAGCAATGCACCACCAGGAAGAAGGTATTGAGCAGGTGCTCCAGATTCTGGATTGATAATGTCATTGCCTTTATCATCGATCAACTTAATGATTGGACGCAAATCTTTACCAGCCGCTGGACGCTCACCTACGGTGAGTACTTGAATGGAACTAAGGCCTGTCAGGTCATCAGTACGGCGACTAATAGTTAAGCCTTCGTCTAATCCAACAAACTGCACTGTACCCGCCATTTCTGAAACGATTGGGTGAGTGTGTGGATCCCAAGTGGCTGCAATTTCACCAGCTTCTACACGTGCACCATCGATCACTTGGATCAAGGAGCCGTAAGGTAGCTTATAACGTTCGCGCTCACGGCCATGCTCATCCGTTACACCGACTTCTACAGAACGAGAAGTGGTGACCATGTTACCGTCTGCACGTTTAACAGCCTTCAAGTTATGCAGACGAATTTCGCCGCCATTCTTAACTTGAATTTTGTCTGCAGCTACCGATCGAGATGCTGCACCACCAATGTGGAAAGTACGCATAGTTAGCTGTGTACCTGGCTCACCGATAGACTGTGCGGCAACTACGCCTACAGCTTCACCAATGTTAACCTGACGGCCACGACCTAGGTCACGTCCATAACAGCTAGAGCAGATTCCGTAGCGTGTCT
>CAZPCL010000070.1:0-5532 GCA_964585105.1 uncultured Methylobacillus sp. | reverse complement strand
TAAAAGCTAAACAAATGCAAGCATGGATAGATCTTGAAGATGCAATGAATGAAGGAACAATTGTTAATGGCTATGTAAGTACCAGAGTTAAGGGCGGGTTAAGGGTAACGGTTAACGGTATAATGGCATTCCTTCCTGGCTCACTTGTTGACATTAGACCAGTTAAAGATACATCTCCATTTGAAAATAAAGAATGCGAGTTAAAAATAATAAAAATTGATCGTAAAAGAAATAATGTGGTTGTTTCTAGAAAAGCAGTTATTGAAGATCAAACAGGTACTAATCTTGAATCTGTAATTGAAACCCTTGTCGAAGGATCAACTGTAAAAGGAATTATTAAGAATATTACTGACTATGGTGCTTTTGTTGATCTAGGCGGAATTGATGGCTTACTTCACATAACAGATCTTGCATGGAAACGCATAAAACATCCATCAGAAATACTAAATATTGGTGACGAAATAGATGCTCGCGTACTTAAGTTTGATAAGGAAAAAAATAGGGTTTCACTAGGTCTTAAGCAACTTGATGATGACCCGTGGGTAGGTTTAAATAAGCGTTACCCAGTCAATACAAAATTATTTGGTAAGGTTTCAAATCTAACTGACTACGGCGCGTTTATTGAAATTGAAACAGGGATTGAAGGGCTAGTCCATGTCTCAGAGATGGACTGGACAAATAAAAATATTCACCCGTCAAAAGCAGTTCAATTAGGTGATGAAGTTGAAATAATGATTCTTGAAATCGATGAAGACAGAAGAAGGCTTTCTCTCGGAATGAAGCAATGCAAACCAAACCCTTGGGAAGATTTTGCAGACAAGAATAAAAAAGATGAAAAGATAACTGGCGAAATTAAATCAATAACTGATTTCGGAATATTTATTGGTCTAGAAGGCGGGATTGACGGACTAATTCATCTCTCTGATATTTCTTGGACTGAATCGAGTGAAGAAGCAGTAAAAAAATATAAGAAAGGCGACACTGTGGAATCTCTTATTATCGCAATTGATGTTCCAAAAGAAAGAATATCATTGGGTGTTAAACAATTAACAGAGGATCCTAATCCAAAAAGTAATGTAGAGGAAGAAAAGAAATCAGAATCTAAACCAAAAGAAGAAAAGAAATCAGAATCTAAACCTAAGGTTCCAGCTCCGAAAAAGGTACCTTCTAAAGATATAGAAAATGCAGGAACAACAAACTTAGGAGCACTCCTAAAAGCTAAACTTGATGATGAAAAATGATAAAAAATAATGACTAAATCGAAACTCATTAACCTACTAGCTTCTCGATTTTCTCAGTTAGTTCATAAAGATGCAGAGCTATCTGTCAAGTCGATATTAGATGCAATGAGTGATTCCCTTAATGATAATAAAAGAATTGAGATACGAGGCTTTGGGAGTTTTAGTTTAAATTATCGTCCGGCACGAATAGGAAGAAATCCTAAAACTGGAGAAAAAGTAAATGTCCCAGAAAAAAATGTTCCCCACTTTAAGGCAGGGAAAGAATTAAAGGCACGTGTTGATAAATAAATATAATTAAAAAAAAAGTATATTTCTATTAGATTAGGATATGCTTTTTTTTTAACTTAAATTAAAATTAAAATATGGTTGAATTTGAATTCTGGTGGCTATTAGTAATACCCTTCTTTTTTGGCCTTGGTTGGCTAGCAGCAAGGGTTGATATAAAGCAAATTATATATGAGAGCACAGATCTTCCATCAACCTATTTTAAAGGGTTACAGTATTTAATTACTAATCAGTATGAAAAAGCAATAGAAGCATTTGATGATGCAATAAAAATAAATAACGATTCATTAGAGCTACATTTTGCTTTAGGAGCGCTGCTAAGAAGAACAGGTCAAATCGACAGGGCTATTAATCTACATATAGATCTTCTAGAAAAAAGAGAGTTGACATTAGAACAACAAGAATCAGTAAAAGCCGAACTTGCGCAAGATTATTTTAAAGCTGGTTTGTATGGTCGCTCTGAAGAGCTCCTCCTATCTCTAAACAAAGAAAAATATTACCAATTTTCACTAAATACCTTGCTGGAAATCTATGTAAAAGAGCGTGAATGGGAAAAAGCCATAGAGAAAGCTACTGAATTGGAAAAAATTTCGGGAGTCTCTTTTAGAATTGCAATAAGTCATTATTTATGCGAAATGGCAGTAAGTCAGATCTTGAATAAAAAATATACTCTAGCAAAAAAGACATTGAATAAAGCCCTAGAAGAATCTAAAAATTGTATTAGAGCCAATATTCTTTTAGGTGATATTTATGCTGAAGAGAAATTATATGAAGAAGCAATTGTATATTGGAAAAAAATTGAGTTTCAACAGCCAGAGTTCTTAGGTCTAGTCGCTCCAAAAATAATCAATACCCTTCAAGCTACAGGAAAAATTAATGAAGGATTGTCAATCCTTGCTAGATTTTTTGATCTTTACAAACTTAAAACATTACTAAATGTACTCTATGAAAGTGTATTAGCTAATGAGGGAGCAAATCAGGCAGAGACTATAGCGAGAAATGAAATGATTCAAAGACCTAGTCTTTACGCTTTAGACAAGTTATTTCAAGCTCAAGCGATAGGAAAAACAACTAAAATAGAGAATATTGAATTAATTCAACAAACAATTAAAAATTCAATTGGTGATAGAAGGTTTTACATGTGTAACCAATGTGGATTTAAGGCTCGACAATTTCACTGGCAGTGTCCAGCCTGTAATGCCTGGGAGTCGCTACCATCCGAGCCTGCTGATATAATTCTTGAGACTAAATGATGGAAAATATCCCTCAACTATTTGTTGCTATAGATCAAAATGATATAGAGATTGCTAAAAAATTAATTGAAAATTTACCTTCTGACAAGTGCGGTATCAAGGTTGGAAAAGAGTTATTTACTGCCTGTGGTCCAGAAATTGTTGAATGGATAAAAATGAAAGGGTTTAAGATATTTCTAGATTTGAAATACCATGATATTCCAAACACAGTAAAAAATGCTTGTTTTGTGGCATCTGAAATGGGGGTATCAATTTTAAATGTGCATGCTTTGGGTGGAAGTGAGATGATGCTTGCTGCAAAAGAAGGGGTTGATAAATCGAATCATAATCCCTATCTTATTGCAGTTACATTACTGACTAGCATGGACTCACGTATGCTTGAGCAAATTGGGATCACATCCCCAATAGAGCAACAGATATCTAACCTGGCAATAAGTGCAAGTAACTCCAACCTCGATGGAATTGTATGTTCAGCGAATGATATTATTCATATAAAAAAATTGCTACCGGAAAAATTTTTATATCTAACACCAGGTATTCGTTTAGGTGGAGACTCTAACGATGATCAAAAAAGAATAACAACTCCGCTCGAGGCTATAAAAAAGGGTTCAAATATTTTAATTGTAGGGCGGACAATAACTAAAGCAAAAAATCCAGAAGTTGTTGTAAATAGCATTCTGAGTCAAATAAAATAAATAAGGACTACTTATTGCTGTCAATCATTGCATCAATTTTCTTCGAATCTAATCGCTGCATCAAATGTGAAAACTCATTAATCTCAATAACCTCTCTTTTAATATCTAAAAAAGATTCATAAGGCGTCTCTTTAAAAAATTTAGCTATTCTTGAGGACAATTCTGGAGTTATAGGTGTTAAATAAATACTAAGAACTCTAAAGGTATGCAGGCAAGTGGAACAAACTTGGTGCAAATCTGAACCACTTGTATGTTGCTCTTCGTTTTTAGCAAGTATCCAAGGTTCTTTAGAGCTAATGAACTCATTTAACGCTTCAACATGGCTCATTAAAAGTTTAATAAGCTTACTAAACATTCTAGCTTCATAATGCAATATTACTGAGTCATTTATTTCTATTGCACTTGCAATTAACTCTTGAGCTTTTAAGTCTGAAATTTCACATACTGGTATGAGTTTATTATGAAAATATTTTGAAACAAATCCAGATATTCGGCTAGGTATATTTATAAATTTGCCAACAAGATCACTATTAACTTTAGCTACAAAATCATCTAAATTTAAATCAATATCTTCCATTGTTTCATTTAGTTTTGATGCATAGTAATACCTTAAAAAATTTGGATTTTCGATATTATCTAAATAACTTCTAGCAGTAATAAATGTACCTCTAGATTTTGACATTTTCTCCCCATTAACAGTCAAAAAACCATGGGTATAAATTTTAGATGGTTTTCTATAGTCTGAATATTCCAATGTGGCAGGCCAAAAAAGAGCATGGAAATATAAAATATCTTTCCCAATAAAATGAATTAACTCAGCCTTACTATCTTTACGCCAGAACTCATCAAAAGATAATTTATTTTTTTCTGCAAAGTTCTTAAAGCTGGCCATATAACCTATTGGTGCATCCAACCAAACATAGAAAAATTTTCCAGGGGCATCAGGAATCTCAAAACCAAAGTAAGGCGCATCTCTAGAAATATCCCAATCCTTAAGGCCATTAATAAACCATTCATCAAGTTTATTACTCGCTTCTTTTTGAAGAGTGCCTGAATTAGTCCATTTTTTAAGAAAATCAGAGCACTCAGATAATTTAAAGAAGTAATGTTTAGTTTTCTTTTTGACTGGTGATGAGCCTGTTAAAACAGAGTAAGGATTGATTAAATCAGTTGGGTTATATGTTGAACCGCAAGCCTCACAAGAGTCTCCATACTGATCTTTTGCTTTGCACCTTGGACATCCACCTTTAATAAAGCGATCAGGTAAAAACATTTCTTTATCTGCATCATAAAATTGTTCAATTTCTTTGTTAAAAATTTTATTATTTTTAACTAATATTTTATATATATTCTCAGATAGTTCTTTATTTTCCTGAGAATTAGTTGTGTAAAAATTATCAAAACTTACATGAAAATCTTCAAAATCTTTTGAATGCTCTATGTGAATATTATCAACTAAGCGTTCAGGAGGTATATTCTCTTTTTCAGCCATTAACATTATTGGAGTACCATGGGTATCATCAGCACAAATATAATAGGCAGTATTACCCTGCATCTTTTGAAATCTTACCCAAATATCAGTTTGAATATATTCTACGAGGTGACCAAGGTGTATACTACCATTAGCATATGGTAAAGCTGATGTTACAAGAATTTTACGCATTAGAAACCAAACAAATTAGATATATTTAAAGTAGTATTCTATCAAAATACAACCTTTAATCACATTAGAAATAACTTTTAATAAAATAAAGCTGATAAATGAAAAATAAAATACAAGAATACCTTTTACAACTTAATCATCCAGAATTAAATCAAAGATTTATCTTGGAAAAAAATATTAAATTAATTGATATTCATGACAATAAAATTAACTTATTAATTGAATTAAATTTTCCTTTTAAAAGTCAAGAAAATCTCTATGAAAAAATTATTAAAAATGGGCTAAAAAAAATAATAGATAAAGATATAGATATTGAATGGTCACTTAAAGTACTAACAAGGCAAGTACAAAAAGGCGTCGCCTCAATAAAAGGTATTAAGAATGTTATTGCTATT
>CAZPCL010000069.1:0-5566 GCA_964585105.1 uncultured Methylobacillus sp. | reverse complement strand
AGGAAATGCGTTTAATTTACCATCTTTTGAATATCTTCCATGCCTAGCACCCAATAAGATTACCGCCGCTAAAGCTATCCATCCACCCATTGCATGAACAACAACTGATCCAGCAAAATCATTAAAAGGAGCGCCGAAACTATTAGCCAAAAATTCTTGAAAGCCATAATTTCCATTCCAAATTATCCCCTCAAAAAATGGATATAAAAATCCAACTAAGAGAAATGAAGCAATCATCTGGGGGTTAAACTTTGCTCTTTCAGCAATTCCTCCAGAAATGATTGCAGGTATTGCAGCGGCAAAGGTTAATAAGAAGAAAAATTTTACTAACTCGTAGGCACTTTTTTCACTTAGTGCAGAGGCTGCATCAAAAAAGTTAACTCCATAAGCTAAACTATAGCCAATAAAAAAATAAGCTATTGTGGATACTGAAAAATCAGCCATAATTTTAGCTAATGCATTTACTTGGTTTTTTTCCCTCACCGTCCCAACTTCTAAAAAAGCAAAACCAGCATGCATTGCTAGCACCATAATTGCTCCTAGAAGTATAAAAAGAACATTACTTTGGTCTGCTAAATTTTCCATTCATAAATTCCTAATTTTTTAAATTAGTTTGATTATCCACAAAATTAAATTTGTTACTATGATTTAATGTAAAATTTTAATTAATACATATAAATAAAATTAAAAATGCATCAATTTAGTGCAATTTTGACCATTAACGTTTGATAAGTAAAAGGATTTACCATTAAAGTCTATGCTCGATTATTTTTTTATTTTCCTAATTGTTCTTCTCGTCTATTTTTGGTTTGAAACTACAACTAAAAGAGAGATAGCTATTTTTCATGGTAAGAATATTGCCAAACAATTTAATTTACAATTACTTGATGATTCAGTTCATTGTAATAAAATTACTTTAATCAGAACTTCAGAAAATTGGCCTTCAATCAAAAGAGTTTATTATTTTCATGTAAGTGCTGACAACGATAGCAGGCATCATTGTCAACTTACTATATCAGGAAAAACATTAACAGATTGGTATGTGCCTCCTTACCCTCAAAGAGATAATTAGTTTTGTATATTGGACGTTTTGCTCCTACCCCTTCCGGACCTCTACACTTTGGCTCTATTGTTGCTGCATTAGCTAGTTATTTGGACGCTAAACATAATAACGGTTTATGGAAAATTAGAATTGATGATATTGATTCCCCCAGAACCATAGAGGGTGCAGAGCTGTCTATTCTTAAAAGTCTAGAGGGTCTGGGCTTAATTTGGGATGGAGATATATCAAGACAAAGTAAAAATATTAAGGAATATAACCACAATTTTGAAATATTAAAAAAAAAGAATCTAACTTATAACTGCAAATGTACTCGAAAAAAAATTGCACTTTTAAACGCATCTAATATTAACGAGCCAATCTATAATAATCACTGTCGAAATAAGCAGCATCCTTCATCGAATAATTTAGCAATTAGATTAATTTCTAACTATGAATCAACTAACTTTATTGATAAGGTTCAGGGTCTTCAATTGTGTAACATTAAAAATTTGACAGGAGACTTTATAATTAAACGATCTGATCAGATATACGCATACCAATTAGCTGTAGTAATCGATGACGAATTACAATCTGTAAATAACATTGTCAGAGGTACTGACTTACTAAGCTCAACAATTAAGCAATGTTATATTAATAATCTTTTAAATTTTTCAAAAAAAACCTACACTCATATACCAATTGCTACACTGAATCATAAAAAATTAAGTAAAGGTAATGGAGACAAGCTAAAAACTCTAAATACTTCATCAATACTAATTGAAGGTCTGCGGTTTCTAAATCAAAAATTTGAAAAAAGTATTGAGGATGCAAGCAAAGAAGAAATACTTTTGTATGCATCAAAAAACTGGAACGTTGGATTAATTGAGCAGGTAAATTGTGTTGAATTAAAGCCTAATCAGCGTTTAATTGTCGATAATACTCGTAGACAAATACACTAACAGCTGCTCCAACATTTATTGATTCGACATCTTTGTTCATAGGCAAGGAGATGGTATCTGTAACATTTTTAAGCAGGTGATTAGAAATACCTTTGCCTTCGTTACCTACTAGAATTGCCATATTTAAATTAAATCTTTTTTTAAAAATAGACTCGCTATTAAGTTTTAGTGCAATAACATCGTACTCATAATTAAGAATCCACGCATCTAAATCTTGAACGCTACATTGCAGTGAAAACTGAATGCCCTGACTCCCTCTAAGTGTTTTAGGTGACCATAAATCAGCACATGTTTTTGATAAAACAACAGCACTAACATTAGTTGCTTTAGAAGTTCTTAAGATACTACCTAAATTCCCTGGATCTTGAATACCATCTAATAATAAAACAAGTCCATCAGATTTTTCAGGATTAGATTTTGGGGTATCAACGATTGCCAGAATACCAGTTGAGCTTTTTAACTCACTTAGTTGCATAAATAATTCATGGCTCAGAAAATAGACAGAACAATTAATCTGAGAGATTAAAGTTTCTATTTCAGGACTATTGATACTTAAATCTTTGATGAATGCTAATGGTGATCCATATTGTAAAAATGATTGGATCAGATGAGGGCCATCTAAAATAGTCTGCTTTTGTTCTTCTCTAAAGGATGAACTGGAATAAAGTTTTTTTAATTTTTTATAAAAAGGGTTGCTTTTTGACTCAATTAATTTTTCATTCATCTATGCATTATTCCACATTAGATTGATATATCAATCCAAGCATTAGATTGATATATCAATCTAATGCTTGGATTGCTCTTAATTTAAAACCGGCATCTTTGAATTGATTCAGTAAACCGGTCTCTCCCCCTAAATGAGATGCTCCAACAGCAATAAATATTTTATTGCCCTTTATCAACTCCTTAACCCTTTCACCAAAAAACTTATTTCTTCTAGTGAGGAAATGATATTCCATTTTTTCCCAAATAGCATTAGAAACAAGACTTTTTGTAAGCTCACTATCAATCTTTAAAATATATTCTGTATCAAACGTTAAATACGCAGATATTAACGACTCGTAGTTTGCTTCTTTTTGCTCAAGTTCTTTTTTTAAAACAGCTCTAAGTAATGACATCTGCTCGTCTATCGTAAAACTATCTAAAGCTTTAAAATGTTCGCTTGGCGACTCCAGACCTTGGGTAATCTTCATATAATCCTCAGCCTTAGATTTTAATAAATTATCTTGGTTAAAGGGTGTAATCGGTCTTGGTGAATCAAATATAACAGCCAAAAGCCAAGGTTTCATTGATAACATATTTTCTCTAGGCATCGTATGAAAGTCTGCTAATAAATCAATTTTCTCTAACTCATCCGAACTTAACTGCCCTTCGTATACTTTTGGATCAACACGAAGTATCGATCGATCGAGAATTTCATCAGTTTCCATCACAAATATATCGATCTCTTTTAGTTTTTCTTCGACAATGGGTTTGAAATTTGACACACGGTTATCATCGGTATGGATAGTTCCAAACAAATAATGTTTTTTTCCATTAAGATCAACAATCTCCCAAAAAATAGAATTTTCTTTATTTTTTTTTGCTTGGGTCGCAGTGTAGAGTGTAATAGGTTCGCCAGTTTTAAATAATTCACCTACATAATTCTCCAAAGCCAAGCTATTTGGGATTGAAAAAATACATAAAATGCATAAAATAATAGGTAAGATATTTCTTGTAGTTAAATTCATAAGATATAGTCAGTAAATAAATTATTTGGTTCAAATAATAGTTTAAAAATATTACTATCATTTTATTTATAATGAAATAAAATGATAGCTCTTAGAAGCATATTGTAACTAATTTGATGGGGAATTAATGAAAGCATTGGTAAAAAGACAAGCAAAAGAAGGAATTTGGCTTGAAGATATGCCCGAACCAGATGTGGGTAATAATGATGTTTTAGTAAAGATAAAAAAAACTGCAATATGTGGGACCGATATACACATTTATAATTGGGACGAGTGGGCTCAGAAAACTATCCCTATTCCAATGATAACTGGTCATGAATATGCCGGAGAAATCGTTGAGCTTGGTTCTAATGTCGATGACTTAAAAATAGGAGACATAGTTTCAGGTGAGGGTCATATAACTTGTGGGCGTTGTCGAAATTGTTTAGCGGGAACAATACATTTATGTCCTAATACAATTGGTGTTGGAGTTAATAGGGCTGGTGCTTTTGCAGAGTACCTATCTGTTCCAGCAAAAAATATATTCAAACCAAGTAAGGAAATGTCAACAGAGCTCCTAGCTTGCTTCGATCCTTATGGTAATGCAGTTCATACTGCGCTGTCATTTAACATGGTAGGCGAAGATGTTCTTATAACGGGTGCAGGGCCAATTGGCATGATGTCTGCAATGGTTGCAAATCATGCAGGAGCAAGAAATATTGTAATTACAGATATAAACCAATATCGACTTGATTTGATAAAAAAAATATTGCCTAAGGTAATTACAGTCAATGTTGAAAAAGACTCAATTTCAAAAGACTTAATGAAATCTTTAGGCATCTTCGAAGGATTTGATGTAGGTTTGGAAATGTCTGGCTCTCCAGCAGCTTTCTCCGATATGTTATCAAAAATGATAAATGGTGGAAGAATTGCTATGCTTGCAATCATGCCAGCAGGATCAGGTATTGATTGGGATTTAGTCGTATTCAAAGGGCTAACAATTAAAGGTGTTTACGGCCGGGAAATTTTTGAGACATGGTACAAAGGCTCAATGATGGTCCAAAGTGGGCTACCTTTAGAAAAAATTATTACTCATCGTTACAGTTTTAATGAGTTTCAAGAAGGTTTTGATGTGATGAGATCAGGCAAGTCAGGAAAAGTTATTCTAAATTGGGAATCATAATTTAATAAGGATCTTTAATGAGTTTTAAATCTACACGACAAAGTATGGTGAGTGATCTAGATGATATCAAATCTGCCGGTCTATGGAAAACAGAAAGACATATTGATTCAGATCAAAAAAATGAAATTACCTTGAGTGATGGCAGTACAGTAATTAATATGTGTGCTAACAATTATTTAGGTTTAGCTAACAACCGTGAAATTATAAATGCCGCGAAAGCTAGTTACGATAAATGGGGCTTTGGTTTGGCTTCAGTTAGATTTATTTGTGGAACTCAAACAATACATAAAACGTTAGAAAAGAAAGTGAGTGAGTTCTTATGTATGGAAGAAACTATTCTTTATGCAGCTTGTTTTGATGCCAATGCTGGACTATTTGAAACAATCTTAACGAATGAAGATGCAGTTATTTCTGATGAGCTTAATCACGCTTCGATTATCGATGGTGTTCGTCTTTGTAAGGCAGCTCGATATCGTTATAAAAATAATAATATGACTGATCTAAGAAATAAGCTTATTGAAGCCAAAAAAAATGGAGCTAGAAGGATTCTAATCACAACCGATGGGGTCTTCTCAATGGATGGGACAATAGCTCAGCTGGACAAGATTTGTGATCTCGCTGATGAATTTGATGCAATGGTTCATCATGATGATTGTCATGCAACAGGTTTTAT
>CAZPCL010000068.1:0-5636 GCA_964585105.1 uncultured Methylobacillus sp. | reverse complement strand
TCATTCCGAAGCAGACGCAGAAGCAAAATATGTTGCTCTATCAGATGAGTCGGTTTGTATAGGGCCTGCCGCTTCCAACTTAAGCTATTTAAATATACAAGCTATTATAAGTGCAGCAGAGGTTACTGATGCTCAAGCCATTCATCCAGGTTATGGATTTCTTTCTGAAAATGCTGATTTTGCTGAGCGTGTTGAGAAAAGTGGATTTTCTTTTATTGGCCCTAATTCAGAAACAATTCGATTGATGGGAGATAAAGTAAGCGCAAAGGATTCAATGAAAAAATCTGGTGTTCCTTGTGTTCCGGGCTCTGAAGGGGCTTTACCAGATGATCCATCAGAAATTTTTAATATTGCACAAAAAATAGGATACCCGATAATTATTAAAGCTTCTGGTGGTGGTGGTGGAAGAGGTATGCGTGTTGTACATACTGAAGCTGCGTTATTAAATTCTGTTGCAATGACAAAAAGTGAGGCTCAAGCAGCGTTTGGAAATCCAGTTGTTTATATGGAAAAATTTTTACAAAACCCTAGGCATGTTGAATTCCAGGTGTTGGCAGACAAACATAAAAATGTAGTGCATTTGTGGGATCGTGACTGCTCTCTCCAAAGAAGACATCAAAAAATTATAGAAGAAGCTCCTGCTCCAGGAATTCCTGAAAGACAAAAACTAAAAATCGCATCCCGTTGTGCTGATGCATGTAAAAAAATTGGGTATGTAGGGGTTGGGACTTTTGAATTTCTTTATGAGAACGGGGAGTTTTACTTCATTGAAATGAATACTAGATTACAGGTTGAACATCCAGTTACAGAATTAATTACAGGCATTGACATTGTTCAAGAACAAATTAATGTTGCGTTCGGAAAAAAAATAGCCTTAAGGCAGAAAGATATTAATATAAATGGCCATTCAATTGAATGTAGGATTAATGCTGAAGATCCATATAATTTTACTCCCTCCCCAGGAATAATTACTCGCTTCCATTTACCTGGTGGCCCAGGGGTTAGAGTTGATACGCATGCATACGGTGGCTATAAAGTACCATCTCATTATGATTCTATGATTGGTAAGATAATAACTTCTGGTAATACTAGAGAACAAGCAATTGCGAGGATGAGAATTGCTTTATCAGAAATAGTCATTGAAGGAATTAAAACTAATATCCCTCTTCATATAGATTTAATGAACGATTTGGCTTACAAAGATGGTGGTGTCAGTATTCATTATCTAGAAAATAAACTTGGAATAAAATCATAAAAAATGTCTTGGGCAAATCTAATTGTTCAAATAAATAAAGAAGATGTCGATTCAATAAGTGATTATCTAATTGAGCTTGGTGCAATTTCTACCTCAATTGAGGATACAAACCTTAATCAAAATAATGAAGAGCTAATCTTCGGAGTACCTAATATTCAGTCTCAACAATTTTGGGAAAATAATACCGTACAAGCACTATTCGAAAAAAAAATTAATATTGAGATAATAAAAGCGGCGCTAAAGAATAAGTTTAGTGATGCTATTTTATCACTCTCAACTAAAAAAGTTGAAGATAGGGATTGGGTGAAGTCAACACAAACTCAATTTTCACCAATTCGTATCAATGATAAATTATGGATCATTCCAACATGGCATGAAATCCAAGATAAAAATGCTATCAATTTAATCTTAGATCCTGGGTTAGCTTTTGGGACTGGGACACATCCAACAACGCACCTTTGTCTTTTATGGCTACTTGATAATATAAAACAAAATTTATCTGTCTTAGATTATGGATGTGGTTCAGGAATTTTAGGTATTGCAGCAAAAAAAATAGGGGCAAAACAAGTTATTGGTGTAGATATCGATAACCAAGCTATTAAGGCAAGCAAAGATAATTCGAAAATGAACGGTGTTACGATATCATGGAGTAATGCTAATGAAAAAATAGAATTTAAGGCGGATCTTATAGTTGCAAATATTCTTTCAAGTGCACTTTGTGTCCTTGTAACTGTTCTTGCAAATCACTGTAAAACAGATGGTAAAATAGCACTTTCTGGAATACTTGAATCTCAAGAGGATGATATAAAAAAAATCTACAGTCCATGGTTTGATTTCGACCCCTCACATAGAAAAGATGGATGGGTTCTAATATCAGGAACTAAACGCTAGAATATAATTGTGCAAGTAAATTTAGTAACGTTATAATTTAAATTCATGAAAAAAATTGTTCGAATAAATATTTTATTTCTTTTTTTCTTGGTTACCGGATGTTCAAATAGCCTTGTCAAAGAAACCCAATATCCAGCACCTCATAATGACTATACTGGAAAAATTATTGATGAGTATTATAGTGGGGAAGACCCTAATTCTTTCATGATTCGATCTTGTAAAATATATGGTGGCTTAGACCAAAATAGTATTATTAAATCTGGTGCTGATTTTATAATGCAAGATATTTTCGAATTTAAGTGTAACTATGCTGGTAAACTTAAAGAAGAATTAAATATTGATGGAAAATCTTCTAAAAGACTTAGTGGTGCGGTTGCTAGAAAAAAATGTGAGCGCTTAGGGTTTAATATAGGGACCACTAGCTTTACTAAATGTATGCAGGAGTTAACTCAATAAGCTTATGAGCCTTATTTTTAAAAAAAATATTAAAACTACTATTCTTACCTTCCTTTTCTTTTTAAGCACTTATGTGGTGGGTGAAGAAAAATCTATTAACTATAAATGTACAGGATTAAGTCAGTTTGAGCTACTTGGCTCTTCTGGGATTAAAGAAGAAATAAAAATTAATGATTATAAATTTGTCGATGGAGTCCTTCAAGGTTTAAATAATATTGAATGTAGTTGGAAAAATAATATTATTAAATGTGATTCAAATTTTTTGAATGTTCGAAGATTAAGTATTAACTTAGATAGCCAGGAAGTATCGGACTATCTTAATGGGAACAAAGGTTTTGGGGTGTATGTCGAAAACTTTAAAGGTAAATGTAAGGTTGAAAATTGATTGAAGTTCTCAAAATCACTAATGAAATATTTCAGGTTACCGTTATTAAGGATTCAAGAACAATTCATAAGGTCACTCTCTCTGACAAATTTTATAAAGATTTATCAGATTCTAAAGTTTCAAAAACTGAATTAATTAAAAAATCTTTTGAATTTCTATTGGAAAGAGAGTCCAATCAATCAATTTTAAAGGAATTTAATTTAAAGGTTATTGAAGGTTTCTTTCCAGATTACCCCACATTAATAAAAAATTATTTTAATTAATATCCTGAACTCTTAACCAAGATTTTAGTCTCTAATTTATATTTGATAAGGATATATTGAATGTCTAGTTATCTGTTTTTATTAATCTTGTTTTATAGCTCTATTGTTAATTCTGAAAGTATAAATAATGGTACTCAGAGACAAACGTTTGAAAACGGCACTCTCAAATATGAAATTACTTTTATAAATAAATTGAAACATGGTAAGGAGACGTTTTGGTATGAATCAGGTAAGAAAAAAATGGAAAGTCATTTTGTTAATGGAATTGAAGAGGGGTTTTGGAGACAATGGTATAAAAATGGCCAGCTAAAGTTAGAAGTGATGTATAAAAATGGGAAAGAGTTCGGTCTTTGGAGGCAATGGCACAAAAATGGGCAATCTAAATCAAGTGTAGAATTTATAAATGGGATAAAACAAGGAGCAGAGATTGTTTGGAATCAAGATGGTTCTATTCGATCCAAAGATTTTTATAAAAATGGTAAGGTAATCAAATAAATAGTAATACAGGATCAATAATGATTAAAGCCTATGCAGCAATGAGTAAAGGAAGTTCACTTGAGCTATATGAATATGAAGCTGAACCCCTAAAACCAAAAGAAGTTAACATTAAAGTTGAATCATGCGGTATTTGTCATAGTGACATTTCTGCAATTGACGGGAGTTGGGGTATATCCAAATATCCTATGGTAGCTGGACATGAAGTTATTGGAGAAATAATTGGTATAGGTTCAGAGGTTTCTTTACACAAAATTGGAGATCGTGTTGGGTTAGGCTGGCACTCTGGATACTGCAATGACTGTGTGCAGTGTGACGCTGGAGATCATAATTTCTGTAGCTCAACAAAAAAAACAGTCTTTAGCCAGCATGGTGGATTTGCCGAACAGGTTACTGCAGACCAGGTAAGTGTAATCTCCATTCCTACTGGTGTGAAACATGAAGACGCTGGTCCTTTATTGTGTGGTGGTATTACAGTTTTTACCCCAATTGTTGAATTTAATATTAATAAGAACCATAAAGTTGGAATTATTGGTATTGGTGGGCTAGGTCATTTAGCTTTAAAATTTTATAAGGCTTTAGGTTGTCATGTTACAGCTTTTACTAACTCCGATGATAAAGATAATTTACTTAAGTCTTTAGGTGCAGATGAAATTGTTTCTTCTACAGACAAATCTAAAATAAAGAATTTAGGTGCTCAATTTGATTTAATAATCTCAACTGTTAATGTCAAATTAGATTGGAATTTATTTTTAAGTACTATTAAACCAAGGGGCAGGCTTCATTTTGTAGGAGCAGTTCTTGCGCCCATTGAAACTTCTGTTTTTTCACTTATGAGTGGACGAAAATCAATTTCCGGATCTCCTGTTGGAAGTCCGAATAATATAAGAAAAATGTTAGATTTTTGTGCCCAACACAATATATCGCCTATGACGGAGAATTTCAAATTTAGTGAGATAAATAGTGCTATTGAAAAGCTTAGAAATAATAGAATTAGATTTAGAGCTGTATTATCATGGTAAATGAAATGATACATTTTCTATCAGCAATGTTATTTGGCTCAATGGTTTCGTTCATGATTCTAGTCTCTCCTGTTGTGTTTAGTGTCTTGTCTTCTTACGATGCTAAAAATTTCTTAAGGAAATTCTTCCCAAGGCTTTTTACTTTCGGTCTTGCTATATCTGGATTGCTAATACTATTTAGTTTTAAAGAGGTAAATATTCTCAGTCAATTTTTGTCAGTAATTATTTTTTTAGGGTTTCTTTTAAATCTGCTTATAATCACCCCTAGGATTAATAAATATAGAGATTTAGAACTTAAAAATATTAAGTCTGCAAAAAAAATATTTAATGCCCTTCATTTTTTATCTGTTTGTATTTTTATTATTCAATTATTATTATGTTTAGTGTTATTTTTATATTAAATGGCTAATTATAATGTAAGCGGATTAATTACTCTTGCTGAACTCGCAAAAACTAAAAAAGACAATTGGGTTGTTTATATCCTAAAATGTAGAGACGGTTCTTTATATACTGGTATAACAAACAATATAGATAAAAGAATTAGAGATCATGAAATAGGAGTTGGTGCAAAATACACCAAAGGTCGTGGTCCATTTAAAGTAATTTTTATGGAAAATCATCCCGACAGAAGTTCTGCAAGCAAAAAAGAATCTGAAATAAAAAGTCTATCAAGAAAAAATAAAATAGCCTTAACTTTCATTTAAAGTTTCCTCATCAGGAGTAATAATCTCGAATGTTTCAATGGTTTGAAAATTTAGTCAATCCTTTTCCAAAGGATTTAATAAAAACGCCTCCAAAATCTTTATTTAAGTTTGCTTGGCTATGCATTAAAGATATCAAGTTATATATTGGCTTAATGGCACTGTTAA
>CAZPCL010000067.1:0-5701 GCA_964585105.1 uncultured Methylobacillus sp. | reverse complement strand
ATCACCGACTTTAACCATAACCTCAATTACTTCAACTGAATCAAAGCTACCGATATCTGGAATAGGGATGGTAATTAATTTCGTCATAATTTTATAGTAACAGACGTCTGACGTCTGACAGCATCATTGCAAGGTGGCTAGTAAATCTTGCGCCATCGGCTCCATCAACTACTCTATGGTCATAAGATAAAGATATCGGTAGGATTAACCTAGGCTCAAAATCTTTTTTATTTTTATTATAAATTGGCTGCATAGCTGAACGAGATACACCTAAAATCGCTACTTCAGGACAATTAATTATAGGTGTAAATTTTGTACCACCGATTCCACCTAGACTTGAAATTGAAAAAGTACCGCCTTGCATTTCATCCATCTTTAGCTTTCTTTCACGTGCTTTAGCAGAAAGCTTTATCAAATCATCCGCTATCTCAAGGATATCCTTTTTTAGAGCATCTTTCACAACAGGTACAACTAATCCGTCAGGTGTATCGCAAGCAAAACCGACATTATAATAATCTTTTAAGATTAAACTTTCACCATCTGGTGAAAGTGAGCTATTAAAAACTGGATAAGTTTTTAGAGCACTGACACAGGCTTTAATTAGAAAAGCTAAAAGGGTAAGTTTGATACCTTTTTTTTCAGCTTCTTTTTGCATATCTTTTCTAAAAATCTCAAGATCTGTAATATCTGTATTATCAAATTGAGTGACATGCGGAGCAGTGACCCAATTTCTGTGAAGATTCGCCCCAGATAGTTTTTTGATTTTAGATAGTGGTTTTGTTTCAACTGATCCAAATTTAGAGAAATCAATGTTTGGCATTGGAGTCGGTGTAAATTGATTACCAATATTCTCTGAGCGGGACTTACTCATTTCACCTTTCACATATGCTTGAATATCATCAATTAAAATTCTATTTTTTGGTCCAGACCCTTGTACAAAACTTAGGTTGACCCCTAAACTTCTTGCAAATTTTCTAGAAGAAGGCGATGCGTGGGATGGTTTGCCACTAATAACCAAATTACTCTCACCAATAGGTAGGGGCTCATGTGCGGGCTCTTTTTTAGCTGGCGGTTCTACAGATGGTCGTGATGGTTC
Source organism: uncultured Methylobacillus sp. (assembly GCA_964585105.1). GTDB lineage: Bacteria > Pseudomonadota > Gammaproteobacteria > Burkholderiales > Methylophilaceae > BACL14. The sequence goes on along the minus strand of CAZPCL010000067.1, from coordinate 4,605 downwards.
AAGTGCTATTTTTTCTTCAGGAATTTTTTTAGCTTGTTTTTCTTGGACTTTTTCATCAAGAATTTCTTTTGTTTCGAGCAAGCCAATAACAAGACCCTCTTTAACTTTGTCACCAACTTTTATTTTTAGTTCTTTAATTATTCCTGCCGCACTTGCAGGTATATCCATTGAAGCTTTTTCTGTCTCTAAAGTAACAAGAGGATCATCTAATTTAATACTGTCACCAACATTCACTAATACCTCAATGACATCAACATCATCAAAGCTACCAATATCAGGGATTATAATTTCTTGTGTTGACATAGTAACCTTAAATAGAAACCGGATTAGGTTTGTTATTATTCATTTTATATTCTTTTATTGCTTTCGTTAGTATTTCTATACCAACTTTTTTACTATCAACTAATGCTTTAAGTGCTGCAATAACTATGTAATATTTATCTACCTCAAAGAAGCTCCTCAGCGCCTCGCGACTGTCTGAGCGTCCATATCCGTCTGTTCCTAGAGAGACAAACTTATTGGGTATGAAGTTTGCTATTTGTTCCGCATAGGATTTCATATAATCCGTTGATGCAATGATGGGACTTTCTTTGTCGGATATAATTCCTTGAATTATAGATACTTTTTGCTTCTTATCAGGGTTCAACATATTCCAGCGTTCATTATCTAGTGCTTCCCGTCTTAACTCAGTAAAACTTGTAACACTATAAATATCGGCAGCAACATTCCATTCTGATTCCAGCATTTTTGCCGCCTCAATAACTTCCCTTAAAATAACACCACTGCCCATAAGCTGCACTTTAGGCGCTTTTAATTTACTTTCAGAAAACTTATAAATACCTTGGATAATATTTTTTTCAATATTTTTTGGCATTCCAGGATGCTGGTAATTTTCATTCATGACAGTAATATAGTAATAAACATCTTCTTGGTTTTGGATCATTCGCTCCAATCCATTTTGAATGATGACCGCTAATTCGTATGCAAAGCATGGATCGTAAGACACACAATTTGGAATAGTTGCAGATATTAAATGACTATGCCCATCTTCGTGTTGGAGCCCTTCACCATTCAAGGTTGTCCTTCCAGCTGTTGCCCCCAATAAGAATCCACGCGCTCTTGAGTCACCAGCAGCCCAAGCTAGATCACCAATTCTTTGAAATCCAAACATCGAGTAAAAAATATAAAATGGTATTGTTTGAATTCCAGTTGTGCTGTATGAAGTCGCTGCTGCAATCCACGAAGAAAACGATCCAGCTTCATTAATTCCTTCTTCTAAAATTTGCCCATCTTTTTGTTCTTTGTAGAACATCACTTGATCAGAATCTTGAGGTTCATAAAGCTGACCAATTGATGAATAAATACCAAGCTGTCTAAACATCCCTTCCATACCAAAGGTTCTTGCTTCATCAGGAACTATTGGCACTACATATTTTCCAATTTCTTTATCTCGCACTAAAGTGCTTAAAATTCTCACAAATACCATAGTGGTAGAAATTTCTCTTTCACCACTACTCGTCAGAACATTTGAAAATGCCGAAAGTGCAGGAACTTTAAGTGTATTTCCTTTCCGCCTTCTGGCAGGCAAGTGACCACCTAAATTTTTTCTCCTCTCCTCCATATATTGGATTTCTGGTGAATCAGCTGGAGGCTTATAAAAAGATAAATTTTCAACTTCTTTGTCGCTAATAGGTAAATCAAATCGACTCCTAAATACTTTTAAAGCTTCAACATCCATACTCTTTTGTTGGTGTGTAATATTTTGTCCTTCACCAGCATCACCCATACCGTAACCCTTGACTGTTTTTGCTAACACAACAGAAGGCTGTCCTTTATGTGAGGTAGCAGCCGCATATGCAGCATAAACTTTATGAGGGTCATGACCACCTCTATTCAATCTCCATATGTCATTATCCGACATAGCTGAGACCATTTCTCTTAACTCTGGATATTTTCCAAAGAAATGCTCTCTGGTAAAAGCACCACCTTTAGCTTTGAAATTTTGGTATTCTCCATCAACACATTCTTCCATACGCTTCTTAAGTAAGCCATCTTTATCCATTGCAAAGAGTGGGTCCCAATAAGAACCCCAAACTACTTTAAGCACATTCCATCCAGAACCCCTAAAATCAGATTCTAGCTCCTGTATAATCTTCCCATTTCCCCTAACAGGGCCATCTAGTCTTTGAAGGTTGCAATTTACAACAAAAATAAGGTTGTCTAAATTTTCTCTTGATGCCAACGATATTGCACCAAGGGATTCTGGCTCATCCATCTCTCCGTCCCCACAGAAAACCCAAACTTTCCTATCGGAAGTATCTGCGATTCCTCTATCATGAAGATATTTAAGATAGCGGGCTTGGTAAATACCCATAATTGGTCCTAGACCCATCGATACGGTAGGGAACTGCCAAAATTCAGGCATCAGCCATGGATGCGGATAGCTCGATAAGCCATCACCATTCGTTTCCATTCTGAAGTTATTGAGTTGGTCTTCGTTAATCCTTCCCTCCAAGAATGCTCTGGCATAAATACCGGGAGAAGAATGGCCTTGAAAATATACCAAATCACCACCAAAGTCTTTATTAGCTCCGCGGAAAAAATGATTAAAGCCAACATCATATAAGGTGGCAGCTGATTGAAAGCTCGCAATATGCCCTCCTACGCCAGGAGATTTTGTATTAGCCCTTAACACTGTCATAACTGCATTCCAACGAATTAAAGCTCTAATTCTACGTTCCATATCAGGATTACCAGGATGACGCTGTTGAAGATGTGAGGGTATAGTATTTACATATGAGGTTGTTGCTTTATATGGTAGATTTGATCCAGATCGACGAGCTTGATCAATCATCATTTCAATTAAAAAATGTGCTCTCTCAGAACCTTCGTTTTTAATGACAGAATTTAATGATTCAAGCCATTCCTGAGTTTCTTGTGTGTCGCTATCTGGAAACAAGTCCATTTAATATATTATCCCTGTGAAAGTTTCTTAATAATTTTGATAATTCTTTAATAATCTAAAAAATCATTTAGAATTAATTTGGTGAATTGCAGTCTATTCTTTAAAATCGATAAACATTAATTTATTCAAACAATATTTTCGTGTTTTTAAGTGATTTGGTCAAGTACTATTTAATAATATATTAGGTATATATTTGTCTTAAACTGTTGATTTAAATATAAATTATAGGGATATTTATGATTACAAAAATTGAAAAAAAAACTCAGATTCCAACAGAGGCTACAATAAAAAAAATTTCACATAGTCTTTATATTATTGATGAAAAGCAAAAAAACTTTCCATTAAAAAATATATTGCAAAATAAATTAAAAAGAATTGGGAAAAAAATAAATGACCTAAAAAAGATCCCAATTGCATGTGAACTTCCAGACGGAGGTGTCATTTGTTGGGTTATGGCATCTGATAATCTTAATTTATTTCAATGTCATACGCTATTGAGGAAGTCATTAACATCGATTGTTAATGAAAAGCCCAACGGTATTTCTATTGTGTGCCAAGTTGAAGGTAAACTTTCAAAATTTTGGGGTGAGGCTGCACTTTATGTAACTCTTTTAAATACTCAAATCCTTCCAACATATAAAAAAGACAGTAATAACGTTCAGTTAAAAAACCTCACGCTTTATGGAGCTAACCCTCTTATTGATTTAAAAGCTATTTCGGCAAGTGTAGATGGCAATACTTTGACTCGCGAGTTAACAATAACCCCACCAAACGAATTAACTCCTACTATCTACAAAGAAAAAATTAAGAAACTAGCAAAAAAAAATAAATGGAAGTTGCAGGAATACTCTATGTCAAAATTGAAGAAAATGGGTGCCGGTGCATTCTTTTCTGTTGGTCAAGGATCTGAACCACAAGATGCGGCAATTGTTAATTTAAGATATGAGCCTAAGGGGGCAACTCAATCTATCGCTCTAGTGGGCAAAGGAATATGTTTTGATACAGGTGGTCACAACCTAAAACCAGCAAAATATATGAGTGGTATGCATGAAGATATGAATGGCTCAGCGGTTGTTTTAGGAATCCTTCAAGCAGCTACATTAGCTAACTTGCCAGTAAAATTAGATTGTTGGTTAGCTATTGCTCAAAATCACATAGGACCAAAGGCCTATAAGCAGAATGACGTTGTTCAAGCATTAAATGGAATGACTATTGAGATTGTTCATACTGATGCGGAGGGTAGAATGGTCTTAGCTGATACTTTGACTTTAGCCTCTAGAAAAAAACCAAAAGCTATTATTGATTTTGCTACTTTAACTGGATGTATGCACGTAGCAATGGGTGATCGCTATAGCGGAGCAATAAGCAATCGACCAGAACTATCATGTATGGCAATTGGAGCAGGCGCAGAATCTGGAGAGAGAATTGCTGGATTCCCTTACGATGAGGATTATGAAGAAGACCTTGAAAGTAAAATTGCAGATATAAAGCAGTGTAATTTGGAAGGAGGTCCTGACCATATTCATGCCGCTAGATTTTTAGGAAGGTTCGTAGAGAATAATGTCCCATGGCTTCATATTGATTTATCTTCAAGTAATCGAAAAGGTGGCTTAGGCGCTGTATCGAGCGATGTAAATGGT
>CAZPCL010000066.1:0-5799 GCA_964585105.1 uncultured Methylobacillus sp. | reverse complement strand
CAAATAGAAGAGAGTGAAAAAATTATTAAAGATCCTAAAGAAATTTATAAGGATAAAAAATGAAAGATGAATTTTCAGAAAATTTACTAAATATTATTAAATCAAAAAAAGAGGGTGATGCAAAAAAATCATATACGGCTCTTTTACATCAAAAAGGTTTGAGCGAAATTCTAAATAAGATTGCTGAAGAAGCTGAAGAAACTATAAACGCAGCAAAATTTGAAGGGGATGAAGCATTAATTCATGAAGTTGCTGACTTATGGTTTCATTGCTTAGTATTATTATCCCAGAAAAATCTTACAGTTGGTGATATTACCAATGAATTAAAAAGCAGACGAGGCATGTCAGGAATTGAAGAAAAAAACAACAGAGTGAAAAAGTGATGCTTATGGATAATTGTATCTTTTGTAAGATTTCTAAAAAAGAAATTCCATCCACCATTATTTATGAAGATGAAGAAATGCTAGCCTTTAAAGATATAAATCCAATCGATAAAGTACATTTTCTAATAATTCCAAAAGAACACATTATAAATTTAATAGAATGTAATTCAGATCATCAAGACATTTTGTCTAAGATGCTATTATTAGCACCAAAGTTAGCTAAAGAATCCGGCTTAAAAGGATTTCGGATGATGATTAATTCCGGCAAGGAGGGTGGACAAGAAGTTTTTCATATCCATTTTCATGTTTATGGCGGAAGTGAAAAATTAGCAAAATTGTAATTAGGAGAAAATAATGCCTGGAATAAAAGAATGGTTATTAATCTTATTAGTAGTATTAGTTATTTTTGGTGCTGGAAAACTAAGAAACATAGGGAGCGATTTAGGAGCTGCGGTTAAAAGCTTTAAAGAAGGTATGAATAACTCCAACAAAAAAGTTAGTAAAAAGAAAGCTAAGAAGTAAAGATAAAAAATTAATTATGTTTGATATTTCATTCGCAGAATTAATTATTATTTTTTTAGCTCTAATACTATTTGTGTCACCAAATAATATGCCCATGTTAGCTAGAGGAGCAGGGAAAATTACAAAAAAAGTTAAAATCTTTATTTCAGATATTAAGAAAGAATTACAACGAGAAAGTAAATTTAAAGAATTAAAAAATATTGAAAAAGAAATTAAAAAAAACCAAAGAAAATTGTGAGTAGATTAAATATCTTTTTTGGCCATTTTTTAGAATTAAGATCAACTCTAATTAAGTCACTTGTCTCTTACCTTATAATTTTTATTGCAATGATGCCTTTTGCAAATGAAATTTATTATTTTTTTTCTGAGCCCTTATTAGCCGAATTAGCTTTATTAAACGGAACTGTGATTTCAACAAAGCTTACCTCTACCTTTATTGTTCCTTTTAAAATAACCGCATATTGTGCATTAATAATTTCATTGCCATTTTTATTTATTCAAACTTGGAATTTTATCTCCCCAGGACTTTATAAAAATGAAAAAAAATTTGTTATGTGGGCTATGTGTTTCGGGTTTATTTTATTTCTGGCAGGTACATTATTTGTTTATTTTTTGATTTTCCCTGTTATATTTAGTTTTTTTGTAAGCTCCACACCAAATGATGTAGAGCTTATGATTGATATATCAAGTTATTTACAAATGATAATTGCACTTTTTTTAGCATTTGGTTTAGCTTTTGAAGTCCCGTTAATATTGATTATCGCTGTAAAATTTAAATGGGTTAAGACAAGTACTTTAGAAAAGAATAGGCCATATATTATTGTTGCTGCATTCATTTTTGGAGCTATTTTTACTCCACCAGATATAATTTCACAGGTATTACTAGCGTTACCAATTTTATTTTTATATGAAATAGGACTATTTATTTCAAAAAATAAACTAATTAAAAGGTATTAGGTCTATCAGTTTATTCAGTAATTTTATATAATAGAGAGCTTAATTAAATATTTAACCTCCTATTTTTCATAAGGGCCTTTAATGGCAATTAAAAGTAAGAAAGTAAACTTAGATAGAAGACGGTTTTTGATCGGAGCAACATCTTTAACTGGGGCTATAGGCGCAACTTCATTGGGAGTTCCTTTTGTTTCGAGCATGCTTCCCAGTGAAAAAGCAAAAGCTGCTGGGGCATCGGTAGAGGTTGATGTGAGTCAAGTAAAGCAAGGAACGGTATTAACAACAGAATGGCGAGGTCAACCAGTATGGCTTTTAAATCGCTCAGATAAGATGATTAAAACATTAGAGATTAATCCAAAAAAACTAGCAGATCCTGATCTTAAAGTTACATCTCAACAACCTAAGTATTGTAAAAATAAAACCCGTTCAATAAAGCCTAATATGTTAGTAGTTGTTGGCATATGCACGCATCTTGGTTGTTCGCCATCACCCAGACTTTCACCAAAAGGTGATATGGGTGATAAATGGGAAGGGGGCTTCTTCTGCCCTTGCCACGGATCAAAATTTGATCTTGCAGGAAGAGTCTTTAAAGGTTCTCCAGCTCCAACAAATCTAATTGTACCCCCTCATAAATATCTAGATGAGAATATTATTATTATTGGTGAAGAAGAAAAGGATAAAGCATAAAATGTCAAAGAAAGACTCTAGTCAAAACTCAACTGGACTAATTGGATGGATTGATGAAAGATTCCCCCTTTCATCTTTTATAAAAAATCATCTAACAGGATATTATGCACCCAAGAATTTTAATTTTTGGTATCTTTTTGGAGCACTTGCACTTTTTGTTTTTGTAATGCAGATTTTGACAGGTATCTTTTTGACTATGCATTATAAACCGGATGCATTGCAAGCATTTGCTTCTGTAGAATATATAATGCGAGATGTCTCTTTTGGGTGGCTCATTCGTTATATGCATTCGACAGGCTCCTCACTTTTTTTCGTAGTTATTTACCTTCATATGTTTAAAAGTTTAATGTATGGTTCTTACCAAAAACCACGGGAACTATTATGGATTTTTGGTGTAGCAATTTTTCTTGCTTTGATGGCAGAAGCCTTTTTTGGTTATTTATTACCTTGGGGTCAAATGTCATACTGGGGAGCACAAGTAATTGTAAATCTATTCACGACCATACCCTTTATAGGGCCTGATTTAGCTGAATGGGTTCGAGGAGATTATTTGATTTCTGATGCGACATTAAATCGATTTTTTGCATTCCATGTAATCGCTTTGCCATTAGCTCTTGCAGGTTTAATTTTTACTCATTTAATTGCTTTACATGAAGTAGGGTCAAATAATCCTGATGGAGTTGAAATTAAGGACTACAAGGATAAAAAAACAGGTATACCTCTAGATGGGATTCCTTTTCACCCATACTATACTGTCAAAGATTTAGTCGGACTGACAATATTTTTAATCGTTTTCGCAGCAATAATATTTTTCGCTCCTACGATGGGAGGATATTTTTTAGAGGCAAATAATTTTGTTCCTGCAGATCCATTAGTTACACCGTCACATATTGCACCTGTTTGGTACTTTACTCCTTTCTATTCTATTTTAAGAGCAGTCCCACCAATTTTAAATAGTCAATTTCCAGGAGTCGCTGCAATGGGCTTATCAGTGGTAATTTTTGCTTTCGTACCTTGGTTAGATAAGAGCCCTGTCAGGTCTATCAGGTATAAAGGCATACTTTATAAAAAATGGTTGGCCGCTTTTGTTGTTAGCTTTATTATTTTAGGTTATCTAGGCACAGTCCCATCAACTATTTGGGGTCAATTTCCGAGTGTTATCCCATTTCTCGGAGGGAGTGATATTGCCTTAGTAATTGCCCGAATTTTCACAGTTATTTATTTTTTATTTTTTATTCTAATGCCTATTTATAGTAAGAAAAGCATAACAAAACCTGTTCCAACAAGGGTGACAATGAGATGAAAAAGGTAATAATTTTAATTTTGTTATTAATTCAATCCCCACTTATTTTGTCGAGTGAAGATGTTAACCTTGAACAAGCCCCAATAGATTTATCAGATCAGCCATCACTTCAAAAAGGTGCTAGGACGTTTGTTAACTATTGTTTAAATTGCCACAGTGCAAAATATATGCGCTACAACAAGCTTCTAGATATCGGACTTTCAAAAAAAGAGATTAAGGATAATTTGCTATTTACTGGAAAGAAAATTGGCGACCCAATGGAGATATCTATGCAAACTGAAGAATCGAAGAAATGGTTTGGTGCAACTCCACCAGACCTTTCGGTGGTTGCAAGGTCGAGAGGCTCAGACTGGATTTATAGCTATATGAAAGGGTTTTATCGGGATAACTCTAGAGAAATTGGATGGAATAATTTAGTTTATGCTAACTCAGCCATGCCTCACATTTTATGGGAGCTTCAAGGTGAACAAGCGTTGGATAAGGAAACGGGTAAACTTATTACAAACAAGCCTGGAAAATTAAATCAAAAAGAGTATGATGCGGTCATTACGGATCTGACAAATTTTATAACTTATATGTCAGAACCTGACCAATTAAAAAGAAAAAGAATGGGATTCTACGTTATTGGTTTTTTACTTTTACTTCTTGTGTTAACAATTAATCTTAAGAAAGAATTTTGGAAGGATGTTAAATAATTATGATGAAACTTTACTCAAACACTACTGATCCATTTAGCCATAGATGTCGAATAGTATTATTCGAAAAAGGAATGGATTTTGAAGTTATTGATGTTGATTTAGCTGACAAGTCTGAAGATTTATCAATTTTAAGTCCATATTCTGACTCCCCTGTTTTGGAAGAGCGAGATTTAGTTTTAACAGACCCAAATATAATAAATGAGTATATTGATGAGCGATTTCCACATCCTCAATTAATGCCAGCTGATCCAGTAATGCGGGCTAGGGCGAGATTGTTTTTAAAAGATATGGAAAATGAGTTATTCGTTCATATGAAAAATCTTGAGTCAAGAGAGACTAAAAAAAGAGAGAGCGCAAAAAAAATTGTAACTAATACATTAATTATGTTGAGCCCGATATTAGATAAGCAATTATTTTTATTACATGACGAGTATTCAATGTTGGATGTTGCAATGGCTCCTTTATTGTGGCGCTTAGATCATTATGGAATCAAATTAGGCAATCAAAGTAAAGCGTTGCTAAAATATGCAGACAAAATATTTACAAGACCATTGTTTGATGAGGCTATGTCACCAGCTGAAAAAGCTATGAGACAAACTATTTAAATATGATATTGAGCACTAAGCCTTATCTTGTCAGGGGGATATATGATTGGTGTATCGATTTAAAATTAACACCGTATATAATAGCAAAAATTATTCTAGGTGTGAAAGTACCAAAAAAACATATTAAAAATAATGAGATTATTTTAAATTTATCCTTAGAATCAACTAGTAAATTAATTTTTGACAATGATTTTATTTCCTTCTCGGCAAGGTTTGATGGAAAAAATTATGATGTTTTTTTACCTATGAAATCAATTGAAGGTATTTATAGCAAAGAAAACGGTGAGGGATTATTTTTTGATCGAATTTGTATTACTGGAAAAAAAACGAAAAAACCAAAAAAAATAGATCAAGAAACGAAAAAACCACATTTAAGTATTGTAAAATAATTATATAAAACTGGTTTCGAATAAAAAAAATTGATATAGTTACGTTTTTTCAAATATGCCCTCTTAGCTCAGTTGGTAGAGCAACGCACTTGTAATGCGTAGGTCGTCAGTTCGAATCCGACAGAGGGCACCATTTATTTTACAATAACTCATTATTTCTATTGACAAAATTAATGAAGTATCCCATAATTTTGGGTTCGGTTGGGAGGGGTGGCCGAGTGGTTAAAGGCGACGGACTGTAAATCCGTTCTCTCTGAG
>CAZPCL010000065.1:0-5811 GCA_964585105.1 uncultured Methylobacillus sp. | reverse complement strand
TCATATAAGCTGGAAAACCAGAGGACATCATCCTGGTCAGCATAAAAGTGATCAACGAGGTATGGGTATAGAATTCGCTGGTCATTCAAATCTACTTGATTACCCAGATCCAAGAAGAATTGATTTAAGGCAGACTATAAGGGACCCATTAGAGCAAATATACGTCAGAATATTTAATCAAAGAAGCTCTACTCCAGTCATGATAGCTTCTGACCTATCATCGAGTATGAATTTCGGTTTTGAAAAATCAAAACTTTGTTTTGCTTCTGAAATATCAAAAGTTATATCTAACTCTGTTGCAACTAGAAGTGATGCTATTGGATTCATAGGTTTTAATGACCAAACTGAGACAAAATGGTGGGCTCCTATTTCGTACAGACCCCATAGAACTAATTTACTTATTGATAAGCTTAGAAACTATCATCCAAAAAATTGTGGTCACAAAGGTATTAAAAGGGTTTTTAAGGTTCTACCAAAGGACCACACATTAGTATTTTTAATATCTGACTTCCATATGCCAATTGCTGATATTGAAGAAAGTTTATCAAAACTAACCAAACATACTATTGTCCCGATAGTTATTTGGAGTAAAGCTGAATATCAGGATTTACCAAATTTCGGAATTATAAATCTAAATGATCCAGAATCAGGTGAAAGTACAACTCTTTTTTTAAGAAAAAAACTTAAAGCGCAAATCATTGATAAATTTCAACAAAGAAAAGTTCAGCTTAAAAATATATTCTTTAAATATGACTCTCCCCCTTTTTTTGTAGAAGACACATTTGACCCATTAGATATGTCTCAATACTTTAATGAGTACTTTTATGCATAAATATCTATTAATCTTTATCATATTATCTTACTCATCAAGTATTTTTTCTTATGAGGACCCAAAAAAATATAAGGATATAAATCCAAGCTTTATAAAAATGAAAATTAAAGATCCAAAGCAAAAAGTTGGGTACACCGTAGGAGATAAAATCTTAAGAGAGATAATATTCTCTGTAAAAAAACCTTATAAACTAGTTGAAGAATCATTACCTATCGAGGGCTATGAAAAAAGATATCGTGGTCAAAAATTAGGTGTAGTTCTTCAAAATATAAAATTTACCAAGGAAGAGAAAGAAGATGAGGTTAATTATAAAATCAATCTTATTTATCAAATTTTTACTAATAATGTGGTTGCTAAGCCGGCATCTGTGACGGCCGACTACTATCGCTTAATCAACCCTGCCGACCCAGAAAATATTGTCAAATATAGAATTCCTTCATTTTCATTTGCCATTTCTCCTATAGCAATTTTTGGAGATATTAAAATTGAAAATGATATGAGTCCTTATAGAGGACCTTTTTATATAAATATCAATAACGAAAAAGAGTTTCTTAAAAAAACTATCTTTGCATTGGTTTTAGTATTGATTTTTCTTGGTTACATTTGGGGTCGTTTTACATGGATTCCTGGGCAAAATAAAATTTTTAGTACTATATATAAGGAGAATAAGAAACTATCGCCCAATTCAGAGAACATTAGAAAATTTATATCTGATTTACATAGCGGGTTCAATAAAACAGTTAATCAATCGTTGTTTGAGAGTGATCTTGAGATTCTTTTAATAAAAAACAAAAGCTTTACTAATATCAAGGATGAGATACACATCTTTTTTGATCTTTCTAGATCTATTTTTTTTAAAAATTCAAAATCGATTGACTATAAAAAAACTTATACTTGGCTTAAGACATTTTCTTTACATTGTAGAATGTGTGAAAGAAAGCTAATAGTTGATCCAAAAGACCTTGTAGGTAAAAACCCAAAATGAATTTTGTAAATTCATGGGTCTTACTTTTCCTCCCGCTTTCTTTGATTCCGCTTTTGATTAGGCAAAAAAATACAAATTCTTACACTTGGAATGAAATGTTCCCTGCTGATCCCTTATCAAAAGTAATTGGGCTTTTATTGAAAATTTTAGGATCTCTCATTATTATTTTTATTATTATCACCATAAGTGAGCCATTTGCTAACCAAAGCACAGTGACTAAGCTTGGTAAAGGGGCCCAAATTGGATTAGTCTTAGATAGAAGTGCGTCAATGGACGATCCTTTCTCAGGCGGAGATTCCGATAAAAAAGCAGGAGAAACGAAATCAGCTGCAGCAAGTCGATTGATTGTTGATTTTTTTGATTCGAGAACTAATGATATGGTAGGTGTGATTACTTTTAGTAATTCTTCAATGTTTGTATTGCCTCTAACTCAAAATAAAGAAGCAATCAAAGCTGCGGTAAATGCAACAGCGGGTAATTCTTTATTTCAAACGAATATTGGGGCAGGATTAACTACTAGTGCAGAATTATTTACAAACGTTGAGAATTCTGGTTCTAGAGCAGTTATTCTTCTATCTGATGGTGGTGGGCGTATAGATGAGAAAACGCAACAAAGTATCAAAGATTGGTTTTATCAGTATCAAATTGGTTTATATTGGATCGTAATAAGGCAGCCAGGTGGCATAAGTATTTTTGATGAAAACTTTGTGGCAAGAGATGAGACCCAACCACCACCTCAAGTTGAATTATTTGAATACTTTAATACATTTAAATCTCCTTTCCAGGCATACGAAGCTGAAGATCCTAAATCCCTTGAAAAAGCAATTAAGGATATCAATCTAAAAGAAAGAAAATCAATTACATACAAAGAACAAATTCCTGGAAAACAATATTCTGCATTTAGCTTGATAATTGCAATTTTATTAACATTAACATTGCTTTTTCTTAAAGCACTTGAGGTAAAATCATTAAGATGATTTTAAATAAAATTTTTAGTGTCAAAAAAGTATCCTATACATTATGTGTAATTGGAATATTTCTTTTAATTCTTGTATCTAGTTCTGTCTTCAAATTAAACCAAATAAAGTTTTTCAACGAAATTATTAAAGCTGGGGACACTCCAGAAATTTACTCACAATCTTATCAAGCAAGATTTTCTGCAGCATTTAGATTAGCAGAAAAAGATTACTACAAAGAAGCGACAAATTTGTTTAATAATTTAACAGGTGAAGGGTCTGATAACCAAAAATCTGCGGTTCATTATAATATTGGTAATATATTTTTTAAAAGAGGATTGTTTATCAATGGAACAAGCAATGATAGTAAGGTTGCGGCAGAGGCAGAATATCTTTTTAGACAAGCAAAAAAAGCATATGAACAATCACTTAGGTATGATAATAGTCATTGGGATACTAAACATAATTTAGATAGGCTTCTCACCCTCCTCCCTTCTGAGCCAACACCTGGAGTTGGTGATTCAGATTCTCCTGGATTGATCATGGGAAATATTCCAGTGGGTCTTCCATAAGTTTATGAGCGGATACATTAAAAAAATTAAAGGAAATAAAAATCTTATATATTTATCTTTAACATTTGCATGTTTAGTATTAGCCTTTATTAATCCAAAATTTACAATGAAAAAAGATATATCAAACTATATTTTTGTAGTAGATATAACTCAAAGTATGTTGACAAAAGATACTAAAATTAAGGGTGAAGCAGTTTCTAGATTAAGGTACGCTAAAAACACACTACACCAAGTTCTAGAACAATTACCATGCAAAACAAAAGTAAGTATTGGAATGTTTGCTGGGGTTAGTGTTGCTGCAACATACACACCTATTGAAATATGTAACAATTTTAGTGCAATTAATGAGACTGTTGAACGTCTTGATTGGCGCTCTGTCTGGGCTGGCAATTCTCGACTTAGGACCTCAATGGTTAATCTAGCGCGCCTAATTAGAAGTTTTCCAGAAGCAGCTCAAGTAGTTTATTTTACTGATGGTGAAGAAGCCCCAAAGTTACATGCTTTCAATACGGAAGATCTTAATCAATTTCAAGGTGCAAATAATTGGCTGTTTGTAGGTATTGGTTCTGATGAGGGCACACCAATTCCAAAATATGATAATAAAAATCAACTAATCGGTTACTGGTCAAACGAAAGTTTTGCATTACAACCAGGGGTTGCTCAAATATCAGCACAAAATGCTGGTGGACGAGATGATAATGTATCGAGTGCAAGTTATGATCGCTATTTATCAAAATTAGATGAAGAATATTTAAAATCTCTTGCGCAAGAAGTTAAAGGTGGTTATGTTAACGGGAGTGATACAAAAAAAATACTTGCCGCTATGAAGAAACAACCATCGGCATGGAGGGATAATACTGATGTTCAGTTACGAAACTTTTTTTCTTTCTTAGCTCTATTCTTCTTTATAATTCAATTCCTAACAATCAATAAAGTTCAATCACTAATAAACCATAGATATGGCAAATCCTAGAATAGAAATTAATAAACTTGATGTTCTCGTTGCAAAAGGAAAAGATGCTGAAGTTTTCCTTCAAGGCCAAATTACTAATGATATAAAAATTATAAAGGATGAAGAAAGGGCAATTTATTCTGGATATTGCAGTCCCAAGGGTAGATTAATTGCTTTCTTCTTAATTATTAAAGCTAAAGATAATTATTATCTAATTTGCCCGTCCTCTATATCAAAAGAAATTTGTAAAAAACTTTCTATGTATATTATGCGTTCAGAAGTCTCATTTAGTAAGGAAGAAGAAATTTCATTTTTTAGCTTTTATGGTAACGGAAAAGAAGATAATTTATTTAAAGGTTTATTAAGTCAATTACCAATAAAGGTAATGCAAAGTTTTAAACATATAAGTAAATCAGATAAAAATAATTATTTTTCAATTACTAAACTGCCGGGTGAAGAGAAAAGATTTTTTATGTTGGGTGAAGGTAATCTAATTAAATCAATATACAACAAATTAAAGCAAAGTATAGGTGTAGCTGATTACAATCGTTGGAATTCTTCAGATATTGAGGCTAAGATTCCAAATATATTCAAGGAATCTCAGGGCCAATTCATCCCTCAGTCATTAAATCTGGATATTTTTAATGCAGTTAATTTCAAAAAGGGGTGTTATACAGGACAAGAAATTGTTGCTAGAACACATTATCTAGGAGATTCTAAAAGAAGAATGTTTCAAGCAGATCTATCGATAGATGAATTATTCAATATTGGTGACCCTATAGTAGCAAACAATAATAAAGTTGGTCAGGTAGTTAATTACTATGAAAGAAACCCTGGGTCATTTAGGCTCTTAATTGAAATTCGTCTAGACCAGGCTAATTCAATTCTTTTTTTAAAAAATAATGCGCTATCCATAAATTTATCAGATACACACCTTTTTAGTTAAAAAAAAACCTAGCACTATTTTCATAGTACTAGGAAATAAAAAAATATTAGGAGTATTTTTTTAATTATTTACTTTTGTTTTATTTTTTATCAGGTCAAGTGCTGAGGTAATTAAGGCGAACCATTCCTGATATGTTTCTACATCCAACTCATTTTTTCGCATCTTCTCTGCCATATCATCAAGATCCTCCGTAAGTCCCCGAACATATTGCTTTATATGCTTATTATTTTTGCTTTCTATATTATTCTTTCTTATCATAAATTCAATTGTAAATGAGAATCATTCGTATTACAAGATAAATATTGAATTATTTTTTCTTATTAATTATCTGAAAGAATACCTCACCTTTTTTAATCATACCTAATTCATCTCTTGCTCTCTCCTCAATAGCCTTTGTTCCTCTTTTTAAATCATTAACCTCAGCTAATAGGGCATCATTCTCTTTCTTTAAATTCGCATTTATATTTCGCTGAACTTTTATTTGAGAATTTTTTTTAATAACAGTTTTAAAACCTCCATCTGCAAACCATAATGGATACTGAATTAAAATAATCAATAAAAAAAAGAT
>CAZPCL010000064.1:0-5854 GCA_964585105.1 uncultured Methylobacillus sp. | reverse complement strand
ATATTTATCTATTTACCCACTAAACATGAAATTTAAACTTATCTCTCAAGATGGCTATGCAAGATCAGGACTTTTACAACTCTCACATGGTGAAGTTAATACCCCTGTTTTTATGCCGGTAGGAACCTATGGAGCAGTAAAATCAATCAGCCCTCAAGAATTAGAGAGTATAGATTTTGAAATTATTCTTGGTAATACATTCCATCTCTGGCTGCGCCCAGGATTGGAAATCATAACAAAGCATAAGGGACTTCATCAGTTCATCAATTGGAAAAGACCAATGCTAACTGATTCTGGTGGCTTTCAGGTATGGAGTTTAGGGAAAATGAGTAAAATTACTGACAAGGGTGTTACTTTTAGATCCCCTATCAATGGAGATCAATGTTTTCTTGGGCCTGAGGAATCTATAGAGATTCAAAAAATTCTTAACGCTGATATATCAATGGTATTTGACGAATGTACTCCCTACCCTGCTTCATATGAAGAAGCGCAAGCCTCAATGAAACTCAGTCAAGAATGGGCTTACAGAAGTAAAGAATGTTTTGTAGGGAGTAAAAATGCATTATTTGGCATTGTTCAAGGTGGGATGTATGAAGACTTAAGAGAAGAATCGTTATTAGGATTATCAGAAATTGGATTTGATGGTTATGCAATCGGCGGCTTATCTGTAGGTGAGCCGAAAACTGAGATGAAAAAAATCACTGCATATATTACCCCAAAAATGCCAGCTGATAAGCCTCGCTATTTAATGGGTGTTGGTACACCTGAAGATATAATAAATGCGATTGAGCATGGTGTTGATATGTTTGATTGTGTAATGCCTACTCGTAACGCACGAAATGGTTGGCTTTTCACAAGGTTTGGTGATATCAAACTAAAAAATACTCGATATAAAGATGACTTACTTCCTCTTGATCAATCTTGTGAATGTTATACCTGTAAAAATTTTTCACGCTCCTATCTTCATCACCTTTTTAAGATTGGAGAAATGTTAGGTTTAAGATTAAATACAATTCATAATTTATTTTTTTATAAGACTTTTATGCATGAGGCGAGAGATGCAATTAAGAATAATAAATTTAAGCAATACCAAACTGACTTCCTAAAAACACGAAAGGCTAATGAATTGATGAATGACTTATGATAGAATCATCTTTTTTTAAAGGATAAATATCGTGAATGAAGGACTAGCTAGCTTTCTCCCTTTTATAATAATTTTTGTGTTATTTTACTTCATGCTGATTCGGCCACAAATGAAGCAGGCTAAAGAACAGCGCACTTTGATAGATAACTTAAAGACTGGTGATGAAATCATTTCAAACAGTGGTATTTTGGGAAAGATCACTAAACTAAGTAACCAATTTGCCAGTATAGAAGTAGCTAAAAATGTGGAGATAAGGATACAGAAACAAACTATCCAAACTCTACTCCCTAAAGGTACGATTAAATCGATTTAAGAAATTTTAATAGATAATTTAATGAAACCTAATAACCAAAATAATCAATCACCGCGCTGGGCTTACTTCCTGATCTTAATAACAATCTTGTTAAGTATACTTTTTGTTATACCAAATTTCTATGGTGAGTCTCCTGCCATTCAGGTAATGCCGATTAAATCAGGTGAAAAAATTGATACCGGGCTGCTTCAATCAATTGAAGCAGCACTTGAGAAATCAGAAATAGAGAACACTGGCTTAATTTTAGAGCCTTTTAATATTAAAGTTAAATTTAGAACAGCTGAAGATCAATTAAAGGCAAAAAGTGTTATCCAAGATTCATTAGGGGCTGAATATGTAGTGGCCTTAAATTTAATCTCAAACTCTCCAAATTGGCTATCAAACATGGGGGCACTTCCAATGTACTTAGGTCTTGACTTAAGGGGTGGTGTGCATTTTCTTATGCAAGTTGATTTATCAAAAGCTCTTGAAAAGACAACCGCAAGTTATTTGAGTGAATTTAGATCCAAGTTAAGAAAAGAAAAGGTCGGATACTACGATGCTTCAAGAAATAAAGACATTATGCAGATTAAATTTAAATCAAAACAAGATTTAAAGAGAGGTAAAAATATAATCCGAGATATAAATAACAATTTTGACTTTAAAGAGATTTTTGTAAATGAGGAGATTATTCTTAAGGTGATTGTTAGTGCAAAAACAAAAAAATCAATTACAGAGTTTGCTATCCAACAAAATTTAGAAACCTTAAATAATAGAGTTAACGAATTAGGAGTAGCAGAGCCACTAATCCAACAACAGGGGCTTGATAGAATTGTTATTCAGCTTCCTGGTGTTCAAGACACTGCGAAAGCGAAAGAAATTTTAGGTCGAACAGCCACACTTGAAATGAGAATGGTAAATGAAGAAAACTTTAATAAGGATGTCTTTCGAGAAGGAAATGAAGATCAGATACCAGTAAATTCAGAAATTTTACCTGATCGCTTTGGTACAGGTATTTTAGTTAAAAAAGAGGTGATTCTTACTGGTGAGAGAATCACTAATGCATCGCCCGGAGTTGATGGACAAACAGGACAATCAATAGTATCAATTTCACTTGATGGACAGGGTGCTAGTATTTTTAAACAAGTAACCCGAGAGAATGTTGGTAAAAGAATGGCTCTATTGTTAATCGAAAAAAATTCTACCGAAATAGTTACAGCCCCAGTTATACAATCTGAAATAGGTGGTGGGCGAGTACAAATTACTGGAATGAGAAACGCCCAAGAGGCAACAGACATTGCACTACTCTTAAGGGCTGGCTCGTTAGCGGCACCTATGGAGATTATCGAAGAAAGAACGGTTGGGCCTAGCATGGGTAAAGACAATATTTCTCGTGGAGTTCAATCAACAATTTGGGGATTTGTTGCAATTATCATTATGATGGCTCTTTATTATATGGTTTTTGGGGCTATCTCAGTCATTTCACTGTCTGTTAATTTATTTTTTTTAGTAGCATTGTTATCTGCACTCCAAGCTACATTAACCCTTCCAGGTTTAGCAGCTATCGCATTAACATTAGGTATGGCTATTGACTCTAGTGTTCTAATTAATGAAAGAATTCGTGATGAAATAAGAAATGGTAATACTCCGCAAGCAAGTATTAGTATGGGCTATAAAATGGCTTGGGGAACAATATTAGACTCGAATATAACTACAATGATTGCAGGATTAGCGCTCTTTATGTTTGGTTCTGGTCCTATTAAAGGTTTTGCAGTAGTGCTTGTACTAGGAATTTTAACTTCTATGTTTAGCGCAATTTTTGTATCTCGAGCCATAGTGAACTATGTTTATGGTAATAAACGCCAGATAAATAAATTATCAATTGGTGAAATTTTTAAGGTAGATAATAACTAAGACATGGAATTTTTTAGAGTAAAAAAAGATATCCCTTTTATGAAATATAGCAGAATATCTGCAGTAATATCTACTACTGCATTTATTTTAGCAATTTTCTTTATCGTTTTCCGCGGTTTAAACCTTGGAGTTGATTTCACTGGTGGAACAATGATGGAGGTTAGCTACCCAGAAGCTGCAAATATTGAAAATATTCGTGAAACTTTAAGAGATATAGGCTTAGAAGATAGCCAAGTCCAAAACTTTGGCACAGAAGAAGATGTTCTTATCCGTTTGCCAATTCGAGAAAACTTATCTATTGCAGAATTATCAGAAAAAGTTTCGCTTGCACTAAAAGTATCTGATAACTCTATGGAAGTTAAAAGAGTTGAGTCTGTAGGCTCGCAAGTCGGGGATGAGCTATATGAAAATGGTGCCTTAGCAGTTCTTTTTGTATGTATAGGAATCATGCTTTACCTTACAATGAGATTTGAATGGCGATTTGCAATAGCAGCAATTGTTGCAAATATGCATGATGTTATTATTATTTTAGGATTCTTTGCATTTTTCCAATGGGAATTCAATTTAACTGTACTTGCCGCAGTATTAGCTGTTTTGGGTTATTCAGTAAACGAGTCGGTTGTTGTATTTGATCGTGTACGTGAAAACTTTAGAAAGATGAGAAAAGCAAATGTCGCTGAAGTAATAAATAATGCAATTACTAGAACTATGTCTAGAACTATAATGACTCATCTATCAACGCAGACAGTTGTAATTTCGATGTTGATTTTTGGTGGCGAAATACTCCATAATTTTGCATTGGCTTTAACAATAGGAATATTGTTTGGAATATATTCCTCAATTATGGTTGGATGTCCAATGGCAATGTGGCTTGGTACTAATCAAACCAATTTAGCAATTGCAAAACCAGAAAGTAAAAAAGATAATATAGAATTATAATTATTCACAGTGTTTAATTTCTCACTAACAAATCAAATCATCCTTCTAGCAATACTACTAATAGTGTCGGCTTTCTTTTCTATTTCTGAAACAAGCTTAATGTCACTAAATCGTTATCGACTAAAACACCTAGCTAAAAGTGGGAATACTGGAGCAAAATTAGCCTCGGAGCTTCTTCAAGAAACAGATAAATTATTGAGTGTGATTCTATTGTGTAACAACTTTTCAAATGCTGCTGCTGCAACATTAGTTACTGTTATAGCTGTTCAATTATATGGAAATCAAGAAATAATTATTATGATAGGCACTCTAATTACTACATTCTTAATTTTAATTTTTAGTGAAATTTCCCCAAAAGTCATTGCTGCAGCACATCCAGAAAAATTAGCCTTATCATGTAGTTACATTCTTCATCCCTTATTAAAAATTTTCTACCCAATAGTCCTTTTTGTAAATATATTTGTACTTGGGATATTGAAAATATTTAATATTAAAATTAATTTTACCCAAAAGAATGTAATCACAATGGATGAATTAAAAAGCATTATTAGTGATTCTGGAAAATTTATACCGAATAAAAATAAATCATTACTACTAAACTTAATAGATCTTGAGAAAGTAACTATTGATGAAATTATGATGCCTCATACAAGTATTGAATCTATCAATCTAGGTCAACCCATCGAGGATATTTTAACAAAAATAGAGAATTTTCATCACAATAAAATTCTTGTAAAAAAACAAGATAATGAGGGAATACATGGAGTCTTAGAAATTAATAAACTATTTAAGCTTTATATTAAAGAAAATATGCAACCTTTAAGTCATGATGAATTAATTTCTCAAATAGACCCACCTTATTTTATTCCATCGGGAACAACAATATACAAACAAATGCAAAAATTTCAGGATAACCAGGAAAAAATTGGGCTTATTGTTAATGAGCATGGGGAGTTTATTGGACTTGTAACACTTGAAGATATTCTTGAAGAAGTTATTGGTGAATTCAATATTGAGTTACCTTCGAAATCATCAAAGATAATCTTTGATGAGGATGGTTGGATTGTTGACGGTGGAATTTCTATTAGGGAGTTAAATAAAAAACTAACTCTTAACCTACCGACAAAAGGACCTAAGACTTTAAATGGATTAATTTTAGAGTTTTTTGAGGACATACCAGAACCAAATACAAGTTTTAAAATAAATAAAATTGCTTTCGAAATTATTAACTCACAAGATAAAATTGTAAAGAGTGTCAAAATTTATAGAAACCTAAACAAAAGTAAAATTTAAATATGGAACAAAACAACACTGAAGATGTCACAAAATTAAAACCTGAAAAGGTTAAGCCAAAGCTTCCTAGTATATATAAAGTGATTATATTAAATGATGATTTTACTCCTATGGAATTTGTTGCAAATGTTATTCAAGAAGTCTTCAGAAAAAGTCCTGATGAAGCTACAAGAATTATGCTTCAAATACATACGGAAGGTATAGGTATTTGTGGTATGTATCCATTTGAGATAGCAGAAACTAAAATGAATCAAGTATTAAATTTAGCAAAA
>CAZPCL010000063.1:0-5875 GCA_964585105.1 uncultured Methylobacillus sp. | reverse complement strand
ATTAATGTAGTTCCATACATTGATGTAATGTTGGTATTACTTGTAATTTTTATGGTGACTGCTCCTATGACTAACCCAGGAGTTGTTGATTTACCAAGAGTCGGGCAATCCTTAAAGCAACAAGTAGCCCCGATAATAATTTCCATAAAGAAAGATACTTCAATTGTCATAAAAGGTAAAAAATATAAGAAAGATGATTTACTAGCTTATGTAAAAAAAGCAATTAGCAAAAATCCAGAACAATCAGTCGTTATCGCTGCTGATAAAAAAGTTCAATACCAAGAAGTAGTTATTGTGATGGATTTGTTGAAACAAAATGAAATAAATAAAGTTGGCTTATTACTTAAACCAGAAAAATAATCAATGAAAACTCCTCAATTTAATTTTGATTTAATTCGTAAGTCAAATATTTGGACCATTATTGAAGATGACTATAATTTACAAGCCAATCTATTTTCATTCTTAATTCACTTTATATTGTTTATTTTTATGATATTTTCAATTCAATGGCAAACAAAAATTCCTAATTATGCTGAAGTTGAACTATGGGATGCGATTCCAACCCAATTAAAAAATAAACAAAGTAAGACACAGCCAAAAAAAAATAAACAAATTAAAAAAATAAAAGTAAAGCCACCAAAGATAACTAAGCAACAAATAAAAATAAATGAGGAGGCAGAGATTAAGTTAAAGAAGAAGAAGGTAGCAAGGAAAAAAGCCTTAGCAAAAAAGAAAAAGCTACAAGAAATTAAAAAACTCCAAGCTAAGTTATTAAAACAAGAAGAGATAGAAAAGCTTCAAGATAAGGTTCTAGAACAGGAAAAATTAGACCAAATCAAAGATAAATTACGAGAACAGGAAAGGTTAGAGAGTATGCAGGAAAACTTCAGGGAGGCGGAATTAAAGAAGAAGCCAAGCTTAGCAATTGAAGCAGATAAAGAAGTATTAGCGGGGATTAATTCAGGAGAGTTAGATCGATATAAGGCTTTAATACAACAAAAAATTCAGCAAAATGTAAATAATCAGCTATGTGGGCTTGATAGAATTGAATTAGAATTTGAAATATCTTTAATGCCAACAGGGGATTTATTAGGGGATCCAAAAATGATTCAGTCAAGCAATATTGAAAGTTGTGATGCGGCTGTTGAAAGAGCAATCCTGCTATCTCAACCACTTCCAATTCCTAAAGATAGGAAATTATTTAAACGATTAAAATATTTGAAATTGAAATTTCACCCGAATGGACATTACGATTTATGAGTAATTGTATTGAATAAGGTATAAATGAAGTGTTATTCTTATTAAAAAATTTTTGTAAGGCATGCTTAAAAATTATGACCAATCTAATTCACTCCCTTCTGTTTGGAATTTTGCTAACACTTTCAAACTCAGTTCTTGCCCTAGAAGTAATTGAAATTCTTGGGGGTAAAGCTAGCGAGATTCCACTAGCGATTGTTCCTTTTGAAGATACAGTAAATACAAGTGGACAAAAAGTCCATCAAATTATCTCATCAGATCTTAATCGAACAGGCTTATTTAGACCTTTAAATATGCTTGGCATATCCAACCCGCCAAGTAGTGATATTAATATAAATTATACAAAATGGTCTGCAATGGATGCTCAATTTATAGTTGTTGGTAAAGTTGAGCCTGAAACTCTTAAAGCAGGAAATATAAGAGTTACTTGGAGTCTAATAGATATTTACAAAGAAAAAACTGTTCTTACAATGAGATATATCGCAAAAAAGTCACAGTATAGAGCTATTGCACACAAAGTATCAGATCATATTTATGAGAATCTAACAGGAAGTAAAGGTATTTTTCATACTAAAATTGCATACGTTAAGAAAGTGAATAATAAAAAATATAGTTTAAATATTTCAGATTTTGATGGATTTAATTCTAGACCTATTTTAAATACAACTCAGCCAATTATTTCACCAAGATGGTCTCCGGACGGTGAAAAAATTGCCTATGTTTCATTCGAAAAGAAGAAGCCTGTTATATATATTCAAAATCTTAAAACGGGCAAAAGAACATTGTTAGCAAATTTTAAAGGTAATAATAGTGCCCCAGCATGGTCACCAGATAGTAAAAAATTGGCAATAGTTTTAACCTATAATAGCAATTCACAAATTTATACGATTAACGCAGATGGCACTGGTATCAAACAGTTAATGAGATCTAATGCAATTAATACAGAACCATCATGGGCTCCTAATGGAGAAGATATTTACTTTTCTTCTAATCGAGGTGGAAATCCACAAATCTATAAAGTCAACATACTCAGCGATGAAATAACTAGGGTAACTTATGAGGGAAAATATAATCTCAGCCCAAGCATATCTTATGATGGGAAATTATTGCTTTTTCTTACGCTAGACCAGACCAAGTTTAAGGTGGGGATTCAAAATTTAATATCTAACCAAGTCTTAAAGATTTCCAAAGGCCCATCAGATGAGTCACCTATATTTGCGCCAAATGGCCATTTGGTATTATTTACCTATAAAGACTATGGAAAAACAACAAAAATTGGTACAGTATCAATAAATGGGTTAAAAAGGTTGCCAATAAACGTAGGAAACTCCATAATACAGGAGCCTACATGGGGGCCGATTATTGATTAATGCAGTATCTTTGTTTTTATTATGTAAGCAACTATATTTAAGGGGAATTTAAATTGAAAAAATCATTACTTTTATTGTCACTAGTAGCATTTCTCGGAGCAGGATGTAGCTCTACCCCAATGGACTCAGCTAGCGAGCCAGGTGCTGCAAATTATTATGGTGCTGATGGTGTTGATCCGGCATCAGTCGAAGCTTTAGGCTTGGAAGAGCTCAGAGGAAATACACTACTTTCCCAAAGAAGTGTATTTTTTGATTTTAATAAATATGATATCAAGGATGAATACCTAGACCTAATTGGAGCTCATGCCCAATACCTTATTAACCATGCTCCTGCGCGAATGATTATTAAAGGAAATGCCGATTATAGAGGTTCACATGAATACAATCTATCTTTAGGACAAAAACGTTCAGTAGCAGTTAAGGAAGCGTTAAATTCTCTTGGTGTTGACGATTCTCAAATTGAAACAATTAGTTATGGCGAAGAGTATGCTAACCAAGAATGTCAAGCAGACGCATGTGGTCAGGATAGACGAGCTGACATTACATATGAAGTAGAATAGATTTAAATTAGATAGCGAGTTTTATGAAAAAATATTTTTTGGTTGGTCTTTTATTGCTCTCGAATTTTGCTTTTGCAATATTTGAGGATGAAGAAGCAAGAAAAAAAATCAATGAGATGCAAGACCAACTAAACAATATTGAAAAATCATTAGAGTTCAAGATTAACCAAAAATTTTCTAAAAACTTATCAAAATATAGTTCAGAACTAAATGAATTGCATGACACTATCTCAAAACTAATTGGTGATGTAGAAGTTTTACAGTTTAGGCTTAAAAATTCAGAAGAAAGAAATAAAGTGCTTTATAAAGAGCTGAATGAAAGAATAACAAAGCTTGAGACATTAATTGAAGTACAAAGTCAAAATACAATTAATAAAACTCCTATTAGTATTGCCAAAAATACATCTGAAGATAATATTGATGAAACATCAAAAGACCTGCTAACTGAAGAAAATGAATTAGCCCCCTTAGTTGATAAGAATATTGAGCTTGATGCCTATGCAGAGGCAGAATCATTAGTTAAAGCAACAAAATATAAAGAAGCTTTCAAAGCTCTAGATACATTTATAACGATCTATCCCAATTCTGATTTGATATCAAAGGCAAAATATCAACTTGGATATTCTCAATGGGCGCTAAAAAATTATAATGCAGCAATTCAAACTTATTCTAAGATAATAAAGATTCATCCTAATAGTGAAACAATTCCAGATGCAATATATGGCATTGCAAATTGCGAAATACAACTAACGCGAATTACTAAAGCTAAAAAAACGTTACGGAATTTAATAAAAAAATATCCACAATCTGAAATTATTCCAAAGGCTAAAAGAAGGCTTAAAGCATTAGAGTCTATTAAACTTTAATACCTACTATTATAAATTGAGCTCCCATTGCGCAAATTAAAAGTAAATGAGATTTTCTATTCTCTCCAAGGTGAATCTTCATATGTTGGCCTTCCTACAATTTTTATAAGGTTGACAGGCTGTCCTATGCGATGTAGTTACTGTGATACAGCTTATGCATTTAATGCTGGGAATAATTTTACTATAGATCAAATTTTAGAAAATATTGCTAAATATAAGACTAAAAATGTAACTGTTACTGGCGGTGAACCCCTAGCTCAAAAAGAATGCTGGAATTTATTGAAAATTCTTTGTGATCAGGGATATATAGTTTCATTGGAGACGGGAGGTGCAATTTCTATTAGTAAGGTTGATGATCGTGTAAAAGTAATTTTAGATATTAAGACCCCAAAATCAGGAGAAGATAAAAATAATGATTGGGGCAATTTAAAACTTATAAAACTTACGGACGAAATCAAATTTGTCATAAGCGACAAGGAAGATTATATTTGGTCCAAAGATGTTTTAATTCGAGAAAAATTAAATGAGAAGGCATTGATTTTATTTTCACCAGCCTACGAGGACATTGACCCGAAAGATATTGCAGAGTGGATTTTGGAAGATTTTTTACCAGTTAGATTTCAAATTCAACTCCATAAAGTTATTTGGGGGCAAATATCAGGTGTCTAAAAAAGCAATAATATTATTATCAGGTGGGCTAGATTCTACAACAGTACTATCGATAGCACAGGCAAAAGGTTACGAATGTTATGCAATGACTATCAATTATCAACAAAGACATAATGCAGAATTAAAAGCAGCTAAAAATATAGCTAATTATTTTAAAGTAAAAGATTTTAAAATTGTGGATATAGATTTGAGCTGGCTTAAAAGCTCAGCTTTAACTAATAAAGATATAGATATCCCTGAGGTTTCTTCTAGTGGAATTCCAGTAACATATGTTCCAGCTCGAAATACTATAATGATGACGCTGGCATTAGCTTGGGCAGAAACAGTCAATAGCCAGAATATTTTTATAGGGGTTAATGCGGTTGATTATTCAGGATATCCTGATTGCCGCCCTGAATATATAGAAAGCTTTCAAAATATGGCAAACTTGGCCACAAAATCAGCAGTTGAGGGCGATAGTATTAAAATACATGTACCTCTTATACATCTGACAAAGGCAGAGATAATACTTGAGGGTATAAAAAATAAGGTTGATTTTGGAATGACTATTTCATGTTATCAAGCATCAGAAAGCGGCATAGCTTGTGGAAAATGTGACTCATGCAGGCTAAGAAAAGAGGGGTTTGAATCTGCTGAAATAGAAGATCCAACTGAATATAAATTGTAAGATAAAAAAAGATAAGAGTGCATATTCAGTAAAAAATAATTAAACTTGCCAAAGTTGGTTAAAATAGCGTAAAATTTTGGGCTTTCTGTATATAACAATTAAACAAAGAGAATAAATTATGGTGGTTATTAGGCTTTCAAGAAGTGGTAACAAGAATAGACCTTATTATAATGTTGTAGTAGCAGATTCAAAAATGCCGCGAGATGGGCGCTTTATTGAAAGAGTCGGTTTCTATAACCCAATGGCAAACCAAGGATCAGAGACATTAAGGTTGGAGACAGATCGGATTGAGTATTGGCAAGACCATGGTGCATTACTCTCGGACACAATGACGAGAATTGTTAAATTACATACCAAAGGTCCAGATGGTTTACTGGCGATGAAGAAAAAAGATGCAGCAAAGGCTGAATCTAAAAAAGCAAAAAAAGAAGCTGAAAGATTAGCAAAAGCAGAAGCGGCAGTTGCAGAGGCAGCTCCAGCAGCAGA
>CAZPCL010000062.1:0-5904 GCA_964585105.1 uncultured Methylobacillus sp. | reverse complement strand
TAAAGATTAAACCTGACTATGCTGAGGCCTATAGTAATATGGGAACTGCTCTGAATGATAAGGGTGACTTAGAGGCAGCTATAGACAGCTACAAACAGGCACTAAAGGTTAAGCCTGACTCTGCTGAGGCCTATAATAATATAGGTGCTATCCTACTGATTAAGGGTGAGTTAGTAGCTGCTATAGGTAGCTTCAAACAAGCATTAGAAATCAACCCTGACTTTGCGGACCCCTATATTAACATGGGCGTTGCTCTGAAGCAGGTGGTGTTTTCTGAACCCAACTTGGATATGCAGAAAGTAATTATATCGATACTCGATCAGAAAAATTACGCCAGACCAATAGATATATCTAAAGCCTCAATTAGTCTTTTGAAATTTGAGCCAGCTGTAAAAGAGCTTTACGAAAAACATTCTTCAGTTAGGATGAGGAGTTCACTTGAAAGTCTGGTTTCAAACCTTTCTGAAGTTCCTCTTTTATGTAAATTAATGAGTGTTTGCCCTCTTGCTGACATAGACCTAGAGGTTGCTCTTACGGACGTTCGATTAGCTTTGCTATTATCTGTTTTTGAAATCTCAAATTCTCCAAAAGTCTTGCACTTTCAATCAGCATTAGCACTACAATGCTTCACGAATGAATACATCTATGATCAGAGCGATAAAGAGACTAAGGCGCTCCTGGAATTGGAATCGGTTGTCGAACAAACTTTTCTAAAAGGAGCGCAACCAAGACCGCAGCTGGTACTATGCTTGGCTACTTATAAAGCGCTGTATCAGTATAAATGGTGTGAGCTACTGACCTTGACTGCCAGCATTGAAGATGTGTATACAAGGCAGATTATAGAGCCTAAGCAAGAACATCAGCTGAAACCTAAGATCCTAACTTTACAAAAAACCACGAACAAAGTGTCTTTAAAAGTAAAGGAGCAATATGAAAAAAACCCTTATCCAAGATGGGTTAATATAGGATTAAGAACGGACCCTGCTCCAATTCATAAGGTAATCAAAGAGGTAAGATTGAAACTCTATGATCAGGCAATTAATGATGTTAAAGCCCCAAACATCTTAATTGCTGGCTGTGGAACTGGGCAGCATTCAATCACTACGGGATTAAGATTTAAAAATGCTAAAGTTTTGGCTGTTGACCTCAGTTTGTCTAGCTTAGCCTATGCCAAACGAAAAACTGACGAACTGGGCTTAACGAATATCGATTATATGCAAGCTGATATTTTAGATTTAAGCAAGCTTGATAGGAAATTTGATATTATCGAAAGCTCTGGTGTGCTGCATCACATGGATGACCCGATGGTGGGCTGGGAGGTTCTGACAAATTGTCTAAAGCCAGGTGGTCTGATGAACATTGGGTTATATAGTGAGTTAGCTCGGCAGCACATTGTAAGTATGCGTGAAGAAATCAATCAATCAGGCACTGGGTCAGGTGACATCGCAATGAAGTCATTCAGAAATCAGTTAATTAAGTCAGATAAAGTATGCGATAAATTGATACAATCAAGTACAGATTTTTATAGTTTGAGTTCATTGTTGGACCTTTTATTTCATGTACAAGAACATAGGTTTACGATACCTCAAATAAAAGACTGCCTGCCTGAATTAGGTTTAAAATTCTGTGGTTTTGAAGAAGCTACAGTAGTCCGTGATTTCAAACTCACGAACACTGGAGCAAATGAAATTTATGATTTAGATAAATGGCATTCTTATGAAGAGGCTAATCCAAGATCTTTTGCTTCAATGTATCAGTTTTGGTGTCAGAAGGTAGTTTAAATGAAAACCATATATGGCTCATACGCCAGTCGGCTTGCTATACTGCCGTGCCTCCAATTGGCTTCAAGATAAACCTGTACTTCAGCTAACCTATTAAAAGTATTTGATGATATGATTTTAATACTAACATTGCACGAATAAATATATTACAGACTGAGCTATGGAACTGACATTAGAAGAAGTGCTGAAAAAGGGTATTGATGCGCATAAGGCTGGTCAGATTCAAGAAGCAGATAGGCTTTATACTGCCATCCTAAATGCCCAGCCTAAACATCCTGACACTAATCACAATATGGGGCTGCTGGCTGTTAGTATCAATAAAATACAAGAAGCACTGCCGTTTTTTAAAACAGCCTTAGATGCCAATCCCAGCATTGTTCAATTCTGGCTAAGCTATATCGATGCTTTGATGAAGCTGGGCCATTTAGCTGACGCACAGGCTGCATTTGATCTAGCCAAGGCTAAAGGGACTAACGGTATAGCATTTGATCAGCTAGAACTAAGTCTTGCAGAGCTAACTACCAACCCACTAGACCCTCCATCAGAGCAGTTGCAGCCTATCACAGACCTCTATATCCAAGGGCAGTTTCAACAAGCTTTAAGTCATACCACTGAGCTGTTGGAGAGATTTCCAAGTTCAGCGTTCCTCCACAATATTTCTGGAGCGTCTAATGCGGGTCTAATGCAATTTGATGCAGCTATATCCAGTTACAAGCAAGCTCTAAGAATTAACCCTAATTATGTTGAAGTCTATAATAATATGGGTATTGTCCTGAATGATAAGGGTAATCCAGAGGATGCTATAGGCAGTTATAAACAGGCTCTTCAGATTCAGCCTAACTTTGCTGAGGTCCATAATGGTATGGGTATTGCCCTGAAAAATGTTGGTGAACTAAAGGCAGCTATAGACAGCTATCAAGTGGCTTTGCGGATTAAGCCTGATTATGCTGAAGCCCATAATAATCTGGGTGCTATCCTGGTAGACCTTGGCAGATTACCTGAGGCTGAAGTGAGCTACAGGCAGGCGATAGAACTAAGTCCTGACTCGGCCGGAGTTTACAACAACATAGGTGTCATGCTGCAAGCACTTGGCAGGAACCAAGATGCTGAATCTATTTACACAAAAGCGATAGCACTGAAGCCAGACTATGATGAAGCTCTTTATAACCTAGGATTGTTATTATTTGAAACCAGCCAATATGAAAAAGCTGCTGTGCAGTTTGAGTTGAGTAATTTTGAAAAAAGCAAATATTTTCTATTGAGGTGTCTTTATATACAGGACAAAAAAATACTATTTTACGACCAATTAGACTATTTTATAAATCAGGGTAAAATCCATCCGATGATTGGTTCACTTGGTTGCCGTTCAGCGCTAAAGTATGGGATAGATAAACCAAACCTATTTTGCAAAGATCCATTGAATTACGTTTTAAAGACTGATTTAAGTGATCGATATAATTTTGAAAAAATATTCATTAAGACGGTTAACACCATCCGAAATGAGAAGAGAATTCCAAGTAAAAGGCAGTCTCTTTTGACTAATGGTTATCAAACTTCTGGTGATTTATTTAACCTCGAGCGCGATTTAACAAAAGATATCCAAAAAATTATCCGCTTAGAAATTAAAAAGTATCTAGATAAATTTAATGGTAGTAAGGAGGGATTCATAACAAACTGGCCAACTAACTATGGCCTCAAGGCGTGGCTTGTTAGCATGAAAACTGGTGGAGAACTGCGGCCCCATATGCACGAAAAAGGCTGGATAAGTGGAAGCATATACATCAACGTGCCTGAAAAGTCGAAGACTAAAAGTGGAAATTTGGTTGTTTGTATTGAAGAGGAGCAATTAAAGGGTAAGCATAAAAATCAAGAAAAAAGCATTGATGTGGTTACTGGGAGTCTGTGTCTTTTCCCTGCGTCATTACTTCACTATACAATTCCATTTGAGTCAAAAGAGGAGCGTATTGTTTTAGCATTTGATGTAGTCCCTGGATGTTAATAAAGTGGAGATTCTGATATTTATTTTCCCGCTAAGACTTGGTTTATAATATTTATATTCCTAAGAGGTTAAACCTTGCACTGAGGCCTCTTAATTGAATGCCATCTGCAACCTATACTAGGCCTGTCTAGCTTGTCCAAAGCAAGGTTATTAACAGGGAAGCACGATCGTCTATTTCTAAATAGCGTTTTAGCTCGTCTGCGCAAATGTAAAGTGTAACCCCCCCCGATAATTAAAATCCCTTTAATTGACTGTATTGTCTCTTATAAAAGTGTCCAGTTCCATTTGACCAGGACAGGCAAATATGCAAAGCGGAATGATTTGACTGGATAGTGGACTAAGTAAGGCATTTAACTAACTAGGATAGTAAATCGCTATGCAGTAGTTGAAGGCCTAAGGGACGCCCACAGTGGAGGGAAAAGCGCATCACTTCCGCTTCCAGCACTTTAGTTAACATCCAACTTTATCACAACCTGTTTTGTAAGAAATGAAATAGCTAACACTTTATAGGCGTACTTGTTTTGCAGACAAAACTCGTTAAATGCTTATCTTCGTCCTGTCCCCAGTTATCGTTCATTAGTAATTCATCGAAAACTAGTAGGGTGTGTCGATCAATGACTGGCTTTAAATGATTTAAGGCAAAAATCGTCGACAAGTATAGGTCAGCATCAAAGTTGATTAGTGAAGCCGTTGCTCGAGTTGGTCAAATGCTTCACCGTTAGCGCCTTTACCCTTTGCCTGATTGAATACGGCTTTCGCATCGGCTATTCGGTTTAACTTAATCAAAGCATCAGCTTAGCTTAACCAGAATTGACCTATACGAGGATTAGCCTCTAGGGCTGTTGTAAAGATCGACAGTGGATCTTCTGTCTTACCCACACCCACAACCAACACGCCCATATTATGATTATCATCAGAATATTTATGTTGAGCTTGTAGAATAGCAGTATAAAATTTATCTGCTTCTTCAATCTCGGAAGCCCTATGCGCCTCAATACTTTTGCTCAAGGCTTACTCATATGTCAGTTCCAACACATAGTCCATAGTAATTTCGTTTGTGAAAGACTATTATTTAAAGCACCCTATTTAAATACCCAATTATCGGTAGTATAGGTTAGATTGAAGGCAGAGAATTAAAGATTGCGAATTCACACTCCAAGTCGTCAATATTTGAACATTAGACATTTCATATGACACCCTAATGTGGAGGTAAGACACCAATATGCTTATGGATCATGTTCTCTAAATAATTTACAGTAATATACTGTGTAAAAGAGGCCTGAACTTCGTTAAAGTTTGAGTGTCCTGTTGTGGGCACCTATTCACTATTGAAATATCTAAAAAATCATTCCATTTGGGTGTGAGATTAACTATTATTTTGGTAACTCATGATTTTCTTGATCCGTAACTGTCGAACAGTTTGGTGAAAGCCAGCGAGATTAAAGAAGCAGATAGGGTTTGTACTGCTATCCTGAAATCTCAGCTGAAATTCTTCCGCCTAGTAAAGACCTAGATGATTATAAAAAAATTGATCTGAACCGACATTACCCATAAATTTACCATGCAGACTAAATAAGCTTAATAGTAATTATGTTATTCAGTTGAAGTGGTGACGTTTTTGCTATACTAAACTCATTGGCATATTTATTGCTTAGTTATTTTAGAGCGGCTGAAAATTGCCGCAATTAAGTTTATGGGGATTAAATACTGTAAGCGACAACTTATTACGCAAAGCTCTAGCTCTAGGTTTAGATTGTTTTAAGTATGTAAACACTGAAGGATAATTTGTAATGGCTGCAGCCTTATCGACCGCACAGATAGTGCAAAAAATGTACATTAGTTTCTATGGCCGAGGAGCGGACGTTGATGGTCTAGCCTATTGGGTAGCAATATTGGGAGACAATACTGACACAACTGCTATTCGGGAATCATTTTCTAGTTCTATAGAATCTGTTGCTTTGTTCGGTGGAAAAACTGACACAGCAACAGTAACCGCAATTTACTTGCAAACGTTTGGTCGCAATCCTGACGCTTTTGGATTGAAGTTCTACAAAGATGCCCTGACTGCAAACACTATGACCAAGGCTGAAATTGCAGCAAACATACTGGATGGAGCTACAGGGA
>CAZPCL010000061.1:0-6061 GCA_964585105.1 uncultured Methylobacillus sp. | reverse complement strand
ATCATCGTCACTGTTAAATGCAGCACCCGCGCAGCCCATCGGTACACCTTTAACAGGCATTACAATCTCAAGGCCAGGGTCGTTAGTTTTTTTCAATAAATCAGCTGTACCAAGTCCAGACAATGCGAACACGTCAACTCGGCCCTGCTGCAGCATTTTAATCCCACTCATTGGGTCAGCCATAATTTTCATCTGATCTTTGGACACCCCACGCTCATAGGCGTAGGCTTCTTCGGCACACCCAGCACAAGTGGTCATGGTAACATCTTTGTTATTACCAATATCCTCATAAGTCATAATGTTAAATGGGTTACCCTTTTTAACAGCAAAAGCCTCTGCACCACAAAGATCTGGCTCTGAATAGATGATCGATTCACAGCGCTTCGGTTTGATATATAGGCCTGAAGTAGCCATGTCAACTCGACGTGCCATCAACGCAGGTATCATTGCGCCGTAGCCAACAACTATGGCTCGCAGTTCAGGAACACCTAATTTTTTCATAACGGCCCGAGCGACATCTGGCGCCGCACCAGTTACGTAACCATCTCCTTTAACATCACTGTAAGGAGGCTCATTAGCAACAGCTACAGTTGCATAACCTTGGTCGCGCAAATCATCTAACGTTCCAGCTGACACAGTAGAAACAGATCCTAGTGACAGGCCGGCAGTGAGCGCTGTTAGCGCAATAGCGCGTGAGCATTTTTCTAAATTAGTCCTAATCATTTGACTTCCTCTTTGGTCTTTATTATTGATAAATTTGGAAAAGTGACCATCACTATTTCCTTGGTAATAAGTTTGAACTAAGTAATGTCTGTTATAAATTTTTTCAAAAAGTCCCGCGTCCTAGGTTCTTTAGGCGCTGTGAAGATTTCCTCTGGCTTACCCGATTCGACAATTTGACCTTTGTCAAAGAACAAAACCCGATCCGCAAATTCCCGAGCAAAATTCATTTCGTGAGTCACTGTCAACATGGTCGTGTCTGTGTCTGCAGCCAGTACTCTCAAAACATTTAAAACTTCATCCACAAGCTCGGGGTCAAGGGCCGAGGTGACTTCATCAAAGAGCATGATTTTTGGTTCTAAGGCGAGTGCTCGGGCGATAGCAACGCGTTGTTGTTGTCCTCCAGATAGCTCATGGGGATAATGTTGTGCTTTTTCTTCTAGTCCCACTAAAGCCAATAACTTTTGAGCTTTGACCGTTGCATTCACTCGATCTTTGCCCTTCACAAGGATCTGTGGCTCCACTATATTTGTGATCGCATCAAGATGAGGAAATAAGTTGAATTGCTGAAATACCATGCCTACATTGGTGCGCATATAATGGAGATGTTTTTCACTCGCAAGAACTAAGTCGTTACCTAAGCGTTGATGCCATAAATAATCCCCATCAATAACCACATGACCTGTGTCAATAGTTTCCAGGGTCATTAAAATCCGAAGGATCGTGGTTTTTCCTGAGCCACTTGGACCGATTAGAGCGAGTTTTTCACCTTTGTAGACATGCAAATCAAGATTTTTCAGTACCTCTAAATCACTAAAGGATTTTGAAACATTTTGAAACTCTATGATCTTTTCCATACAAATTTCTCGTTATCTAAAGGTTTTTTAAGGCCTTTACAGAACCTGTAATGATTTCTTGGCTCCATTAGCTATTATTAACCTAAAGTAACAGATTTTTTAGGTAGATTAGAATTTAATTTAATTTTTGGCCCGAGCGACACTTTTAAATTTAAACTCCCAACATCCTTATTGTCATTCATATCCCATTAAGGCAAGGGTTAAAACACAATATGGTTTGCAAATTTAAAACGTTGATCCGCTAATTGATTAAAATTAAAAAACTAAGTTATGCTTCTGAAATAATTACAGAAAATAGATTCAAAGGTAAATGGCACTCACCATAATTTAATCTTTTTTATTCTCATTACAGTGGTCTAAAAGCTGCAAATAAGTCGCTTGAGGCACGGTTTAAAACTTTTTCTGAAGCTATGCTTATTGCGCCTATCCTATTAAGTAATGTTAGCAGTATTTTTTAAATTTAATTGAGCAAATTTACTGCAACGATGAATATATTTATCAACAAATGTTATACTCTGCAATAAAGTAAGCAATTAATTGAGAAATTCGACGGTTTTTTGAGAATTAAAATAATGGAAAATATATGAAGACCTGGGAACAAAGTGATCGAAAGATTTTACATTTATTACAAAAAAACTCTCGGGAAAAGCTTGAATCTATTGCTTTTGATACTGGATTATCAGTAGCAACAGTTCAGAGGCGGATAAAACACTTTAGGTCGGTTGGCATCATCGAGCGAGAAACCGCATTAATTTCCCAAGATGCCGCTGGTTATAATATGACATTTCTCATTTTTGTTGAGATGGAACAGGAGAAATCTCATCAACTAGACCTGTTCCGCAAGAAAATTTTGGCTGAAGCGCAGGTCCAGCAGTGTTATTACATTACAGGTGAGGCAGATTTTGCTTTGGTGGTCTTGGGAAAAAATGTGGAAGATTATGAACATCTGACACGTCGTTTATTTTTTGAGGACAGTAACGTTAAGCGTTTTCGAACTTCTGTAGTAATGAACCGAACTAAGACTGGAATGGATGTACCATTAGAGTGCAAGGAAGAAAATATAACACCTACTTCATGGTAGCATTTTTTATGATCTGACATCTTTTTTTGTTTACAGTAATGAGACCTTCATTTAAAAAAATACCCAACTCTCGCGTTGTTTAAAAACACAGAATTAGAATAATTTTTAAAGACTGAAATTAAAACTGCAGACTTTAGGAACAAACGTTTGTAAGGTTTCCCATCGTTACAAGCTGACTGCAATAGGTAGGCAGACTCTACAACGCTAAAGGAAAATTGATAGAGGTGGAATTGGAACACAATAAAAAGCCTTTTAGCGGTTTGGACATATTTAATCTATAAAAAACAAATGTTGTTGGACGACAAGATCCAAATAAGGGGGCTTGAAATTCGATATCAAAAGAATATGATAAAGTTTAAACCGTGAAATAATCCCAAATTACTATTAAAAAATCACCAAAACTAGACCAACGCTAGCTTTCAAATCGCTCTTATAGACTAATCACAGAAAACTAAACATTGTCGTTTTAGTTTTATAACAATCAACAATTTTGGTAACTTATCTTAAGCATGTTGCTGCTAAGTCACAGGTTCTATTTCATTTTGGTAACGTATCGCAATGGGGTCCACTTTATTCCTACCAAGGAAAAGCCCTTTTTGCGAACATTTCACTACTGAATTAGCTACTAGACGCCGTTCTGCCTCATATGTAAGCAATGCTTGATCAACATTTTGAGTTTTAGCGAATGCGTCTCGCAAAGCTAAAGCATCAACAAAAGTTTGGCTCGCCCCCTGCGCCATGTCAGGCATCATTGGATGAGCTGCATCACCAATTAAAGTCACTCGGCCCTGTGTCCATTTATATGGCGTTCCATCAACGTCTAGGAGTGGGCTTTGTACAAGTAATTCTCTAGTAGTATTCCTCAGTATTTTTGGAACAGGCGTCTTTGTCCAGCTACTAAAAAACTCAACGAATTCTTCAAATGTATTTGCACCAGAAACCGATCCAAACCAATACGCCCTGCCCTTGCCAATGGGGATGAAAGATAACCAACCTTCTGGCGCATAAAAGCCTGTTTGGGCGGCAGGATCTACATTAGCATCATTTAGGTCGATGGTTGAGCGAAAGCGATATGCATAGTGGTCGTTCGGACGGAAAGTCACTCCCCCAACCAATTGTTCTCGAACTTTAGAATTAATGCCGTCTGCCCCAATTATGACATCAGCTTCATAGGTTTTGCCATTGCTAAAATGACAAAGTGCCTTATCATCCGTATTTTCCACCGACACTACGTCGTGATTGAATCTTATCTTATCCAAACCGACAGCATCACCTAACATTCTGGCTAAGTCAGGCCGAAAGACTCCCACAGCTGGGGCACCATATTTCTCTGACCAATTACTAGTATCTGTCAAACAAAGTTGCCGGCCTTCAGGATCAAGTTCGATGTAACGATCCAGTTTAACCGTAATTTCATCATATTGTTTTTGTAGGCCAAGACCATAGATTGCCCTCCCTGCATTTGGCCAAAGATTAAATCCAGCCCCTGTCGTTCTGGTGTCAGGTGCTTTTTCGAAAATATCTACTTCGTAGCCCAATGATAAGAAACCGATCGCCGCAGAGAGTCCACCCACACCAGCACCACAAATTCCAATTCTCATTTCGCTTCCCTCCTAGTTTACCACCTATATTTCCATCTAAATCGTTATAAAGAACTTCAATTCTTTAAGCCAAAATGAGGTTAGACTTCGGATAAACCCAACCTTCAAAATAGAAAATTCGCCCTGCTGTCCTTAACGATTCGTTTGTATTGTCATCCAAATAATAACAACACCGTTACAGCCATGGATCAACTATATTTTTAAGTTATGACCAGCAGGTATTTGGGCCTATATAACCAGACTGACATCTGAAATATAAAAACTTCTCAACCTCTAAAACACTACCCATAATCGAATAATTAGTCAATCCTCCTGCTTGATGAGAAGCTTTCTCAAGGTCATAGAAAAGAATAGAAAAGAAAACATAATATTTCTCATTTTTGTTGAAATGGGATAGGAAATGCCTTTTTACCTAGACCTGTTACTCAGGAAATTTTTGACATTACTGAAGGTTACATACTTTTATTACATTTTTGGGGAAGCAGATTCTACTTCTATCATCTTGGCCAAAAATCTAACATATTATGAGTATCTCACCCGTCATTTATTTTTTTAAACTTAAAAATATTAAGCACGCTCACACTTCTGTCTCCATAAAATAAAAACTAGAATAAAAGCCCTACTGGAGTCGACGATACAAGGCATATGATAATTATAAAGGTGGTATTTTCTATGTTGTTAGCTCCTTTTTATATAAAGGGATTAGACCCTCATTTTAAAAAACTACCCGACCATCACATTACCTAAAGACACCAAATTAGGCTGATGTTCAGAGACTGACTTTAAATCTGCAGACGTTTTCACCAGAAAGTAAACAAATTGGAGAAGCAAGGGTTGGCAACAAGCCTTTGATATGAAAGCATCAGGTCTGCACTATAAATTTCTCAGACTTTTCAATTTATGGGATGTATTATGACAGCCTACCCCAGAGCAAAGATCCTAGCAGCACTTGATAACTACCTGACAGAATTCCCTTTACCCAAAGAGTTATGGATTTTTGCCTATGGATCATTAATGTGGAACCCAGAGATGCAGGTGATAGACAGCCAGCAAGGAAAAGTTCACAACTTGCAGCGAGGTTTTAATTTATTGTCCACAGTTCATCGAGGCACAAAAGAATGCCCAGGTTTGGTTTTATCGCTACGTGACGGCGGTTATTGCGAGGGTTTAGCATTTCGCATTGCTCAAGAGTCCAAAAAGAAAGATTTTAAAAACCTATGGTTACGGGAAATGGCGACTATGTTTTACCAGCCCCGTATGTGTAAAGTCTTGACAAAAACTGGAACAATTAATGCTATTACCTTTGTCGCAGATAAGAAACACGAACAATACGTCGATTTTGATACTGCTCAATGCGCCAGCATAATAAGCCAAGCCCATGGTGGCAGGGGCAGTAACATGGATTATTTTCACAACACGTCATCACACTTAAAAAAACTTAACATTAATGATCCCTTGTTCAGTAACATAAGCGCCCACTGGACTCCCTAAACTTTGAGTATAAGATCACAGATTAGGCTCAAAGACTGGGTATAACTGGTCAATAATAGTGTTTAAGCGACTGATTACGTCAAGTGAAAATGCTTCAGAGCCATCAGTAATGACCACCACTAAATTAGCCCTAATCGTATAACTCGTTTCTTGGCGAAATAGCCAGGCCACATTTGAACAAGCTCATCCTGACAAGGAACCTATTTAGTTAGAATTTGCAGTTAAAGGGTTCTGCCATTCGGAACCACTGGCTGGATTAGTGGGTACCCAACGAGCTAATAGTAAGGAAATAACAGCCATCATAGCGCCCA
>CAZPCL010000060.1:0-6130 GCA_964585105.1 uncultured Methylobacillus sp. | reverse complement strand
TGCAGCAAAACCAATTCTCCATCCTGTCATTGAATAAGCTTTAGATACTCCATTAATAATAATGCAACGATCTTTCAATTTAGGCTCTACCATAACTATATTATGGAAGGGATGGTCATCTAGCCTGATATGCTCATAAATATCATCAGTCATTAATAAAATATCTGGATACCTTATTAATGTATCAGCTAATGCCTTAAGTTCAGCTTTTGAATAAGTTGAACCAGTTGGGTTTGATGGCGAATTAAGAACAACTAGCTTGGTATGTTTATTAATTGAATGTTCTAGTTGATTAGGAGTCATTTTAAATGACTGCTCAATGCCACAGTGAATTAGGACTGGCGACGCACCAGTGAGCTCTACAATATCTGTATACGAGACCCAGTATGGAGTTGGAATAATTACTTCATCACCCGAATTTAATAATGCTAGGAAAAGATTGAAAATACATTGCTTTCCACCTACACCAACAATCACCTCATTTATTTCATAATCAAGCTTATTATCACGTTTTAATTTTTTAACTACTGCTTGTTTTAGTGATGGAGTGCCTGTGACAGGAGTGTATTTTGTTAAGCCATCATTGATGGCCTTTATGGCTGCTTCTTTTATAAAATTTGGGGTATCAAAATCAGGTTCGCCTGCAGCGAGACCAATGATGTCCTTACCCTCAGCTTTTAGTTTTGCTGCTTTGGCCGTGATAGCTAGCGTTGGTGATTCTTTTATACGCCTGACACATTTTGATAGAGTAATATTAGGCAAATTAATTCCATAATCCGGTAAAAAAGCGATAAGTAATTCTACTTAAAAACTCGATAAGTACAAATAATTTTTTACAATTATGAGATATTTTTTTATTTATTTTGCTTAAAGTAGCTTTTCTAATTCAAGCCCTCTAACTTCATCAATGATTAATAAATCTTTTTGAATCTCTTTTGCCTTATCTGGATTGCCATTTTTATGGTGAAGAAGGGCGGATCTATATAATGAGTCAGAATTGTTAATGTCAAGATTAATTGATTCTTTATATGCCGACAGAGCGACCTCTATATTTAACAGATTTTCATTTACGAATCCATGTTCATACCATGCCTCTGAATTCCGTTTCTCTTCTTTTATCCATTCTTTAGTTATTTTTAATAAACCAACCCAATTTTCTTTTACTTTGGGAATTGCAATTCTTAAAAAATATGGTTTCTTGTCTTCATCCTCTTCCCATAAAGCTTTGCCTTTAATTAAAAATTTCTGCCGCTTGTCTTTTTTTCTTAGACTACTTAGCCAGTCAATTGGCATTGCATAATAAGCACCATAACCAGTTGGTTTAAATGTATTAATTCCAATTAAATTACCATTCATATCAAACAAACCACTTCCACTTGCGCCTAATCGGAATTTTGCTGAACTTAATATAATTTTACCTTCATCATAATTGTAGGTAGAAACAACAACGCCCCCAGTTGTTAAAGGAACTGGTGAACCACTAGAGTGACCTATTGCCACTAACGATTGACCTTTTACTAAATTTTTACTACTACCAATTGATACTGAATCTCGATTTAAGTTATGGATATTAAGTAGGCATAAGTCATGCCATGCATCTACTCGTACATCAGTTATAGAGTAGCTTTCTTCTCCTTGAGATACCCATGGAGCTTTTGTGCTTCTTAGAACATGACAATTAGTTATTACTTCTCCTTTTCCTACAATAACTCCAGACCCATATGCTAAACTTCCGCTTTCTGTATAACCTCTGACCATAACTATTGAACCAAATGCTTTCATAAGTGCAGCTTGATCAAAAGCATTAGCAAAAGAAGTGTGAATCAGTAGTGTAAGTAAAACTAAAAAGTATTTCATATTGACCCTTATAATTTAATTATATTTATGTATCCTCGACTAATTGTATCTATTAAAGTTCTCAAACTGTTAAAATAAAATATATTTTCTGAAGGTGAATCGTGAAGCAAAACTACCCTAATAGCTCATTTGAGTTGCACCAACCTTTTAAGCCAGCAGGTGATCAGCCTAAAGCAATAGAGCAGTTGGTTGATGGTATTGAGTCAGATGA
Organism: uncultured Methylobacillus sp.; assembly: GCA_964585105.1. GTDB lineage: Bacteria > Pseudomonadota > Gammaproteobacteria > Burkholderiales > Methylophilaceae > BACL14. The sequence goes on along the minus strand of CAZPCL010000060.1, from coordinate 4,062 downwards.
AAAATTTCAAACACTTCTTGGCGTTACTGGCTCTGGGAAAACTTTTACTATTGCTAATGTTATAGCTAAAACAGGAAGGCCTGCCATTGTAATGGCACCAAATAAAACACTTGCTGCTCAACTTTATTCAGAATTTAGAGAATTTTTCCCAAATAATGCTGTGGAGTACTTTGTTTCTTATTATGATTATTATCAACCAGAAGCTTATGTTCCTGGCCGTGATGTCTTCATCGAAAAAGATTCGAGTATTAACGACCATATTGAACAAATGAGACTTTCTGCCACCAAGGCCTTGCTAGAAAGAGACGACTCAATAGTTGTTGCAACAGTTTCAGCTATTTATGGTATTGGAGATCCTGTTGATTACCAAGGAATGGTTTTGTACATTCAAATTGGTGAGAAGTTACTTCAAAGAAATATAATTTTACGATTAGTCTCAATGCAATATACGAGAAATGATTTTGATTTTTCTCGAGGTTGCTTTAGGGTTCGTGGGGATGTAATTGATATTTTTCCAGCTGAAAATTCAGAAACAGCGGTTCGAATAAGTCTTTTTGACGATATTATTGAATCGATTACTGCTTTTGACCCATTAACTGGACAATTATTTAACAAAGTAAAACGTTTTACTGTTTACCCATCAAGCCACTATGTTACCCCGAGAGACACCACCTTAAAAGCGATTGAAAAAATTAAGGTGGAGCTAGCTGAGCGTTCTAAAGAGTTTTTAGATCAAGGTAAGCTTGTTGAAGCTCAGAGAATCGAGCAGAGAACAAAGTTTGATATAGAGATGCTTAATGAGATTGGTTTTTGTAAAGGCATAGAAAATTATTCAAGGCATTTATCAGGCCGAAAAGCAGGAGACCCCGCACCTACATTACTAGACTACCTTCCTGATAATTCAATTATGATTATAGATGAGAGCCATGTAACAATCCCTCAAATAGGAGGAATGTCCAAAGGAGATAGGGCTAGGAAAGAAAATTTAGTTAATTATGGTTTTCGTTTGCCATCTGCCCACGATAACAGGCCATTAAGATTTGAAGAGTTCGAAGCAGTTATGCGCCAATGTATTTTTGTAAGTGCAACTCCAGCAGATTATGAAGAAAATCATTCAAAGATCATTGTTGAGCAAGTAGCGCGACCAACTGGATTAATTGATCCAGAAATTATTATTAAACCCGCCGATAGTCAGGTAGATGATTTATTGAGTGAGATAAGAAAAAGAGTTGAACTCAAAGAAAGAACTCTAGTAACAACATTAACTAAACGTATGTCTGAAGATTTAACAGATTACCTTACTGAGCACTCAGTAAAGGTAAGATACCTTCATTCTGAAATTGACACAGTAGAGCGGGTAGAGATTATTCGTGATCTCAGACTCGGTAAGTTTGATGTGGTAGTCGGTATCAATTTACTTCGTGAGGGTTTAGATATTCCAGAGGTATCGCTTGTTGCTGTGTTAGATGCTGATAAAGAAGGGTTCTTAAGATCAGCGCGATCTTTAATTCAAACTTCTGGAAGAGCAGCAAGGAATTTGAATGGGAGTGTAATTTTTTATGCAAATAGAATGACCAAAAGTATGCAGGCTGCAATTGATGAAACACAAAGAAGAAGAACAAAACAAATAAAATTTAATTTAGATAATAATATTACCCCAGTCGGTATCATTAAAAAAGTTAAAGATATCATTGAGACTCTTGAGGATGTGGAAGAGCACAAAAAGGAGCGGGCGTTAAAAAAAGAAAATAGAAAATATGAAGATTTAACTGAGCCTCAGATGATTAAAGAAATATCAAAACTAGAAAAAGCCATGCAAACTTCTGCTAGGAATTTGGAGTTTGAGAAGGCTGCAAGTATTAGGGATCAGGTTAAGTATTTAAAAGAACAAATATATGGCGCAAATATCAAAGATAAGATTTAATTTTTTAATGTCATTGATTTTATTATAAAAAACAATATAATACGTATTCTTTAAATCCTTGCTTCACAACAATAAAGTTGGAGGCTTTAACCATAGGGAAATTTATGCGAAATTATGAATTAGTATTTATTGTACATCCTGATCAAAGCGAACAAGTTCCTGCAATGATCGAAAAATATCAAGCATTAATCAAATCAAAAAAAGGCTTAGTCCATCGTTTAGAGGACTGGGGAAGACTACAGCTTGCATATCCAATACAAAAAATCCATAAAGCACATTACGTTTTAATGAACATCGAATGTACCTTGGAAACACTTGCTGAGTTAGAGCATACTTTTAAATTTAATGATGCAATTATCCGCCATCTTGTTTTTGCTACAAAAACTTCTGTAAGCGCTCAATCACCAATGATGAGGGAAGAAAAGTCAAAGTCTTTGGTAGGTGATAGCAAAGTTGAGGATAAGACAAAAAAAGAAATTATTGATAAACCTGCAAAAGCTATAGAGGGGGCATAAAGATGGCAAGAGAAATGTATAAAAGAAGACGGTATTGTAGATTTTCAGCAGAAGGCATTAGCGAGGTTGACTATAAAGATGTATCTTTGTTAAAAGATTTTATTACCGAAAATGGTAAATTAATACCAGCCAGAATAACTGGTACTAAGTCTAAGTATCAAAGACAATTATCAACAGCTGTAAAACGTGCAAGATTTTTAGCACTCTTACCATTTACTGATAAACACTAGGGAGTTTTTTATGGAATTGATATTATTAGAGAAGATAATAAACCTTGGTAATCTAGGTGATATTGTAAATGTTAAAGATGGGTATGGAAGAAATTTTCTTATTCCACAAGGAAAAGCTAAAAGAGCCACTGAATTGAATAAAGCTGAATTCGAAACTAAACGAGTAGAAATAGAAAAACAACAAGCTGCATTATTAAAACTTGCTCAGAAAAGAGCTAAAGAGCTCGATGGTTTTACTCTTGAAATTAAACAGAAATCAGGAGTAGATGGAAAGCTTTTTGGGTCTGTAACAAATATCGATATTACTGATGCAATAAAAAATGCTGGTCATGAGGTTGTTAAATCAGAAATTAGAATGCCAGATGGACCTTTAAAGAATATCGGGGACTATATAGTTACCTTAACACTTCATCAGGAAGTAAGTATTGAGATAAAAGTGACTGTAATAGGTGAAGAGTAAAATATATTTTTTAATTTTTTAAGCTGCCAATAGGGCAGCTTTTTTTTTATTGGTTATAATAATAAAATGGCTGATGATCAAATCAAGAATTTAAAATTACCACCTCACTCCGTCGAGGCTGAGCAATCTTTATTAGGTGGCTTATTAATCGATAACAACGCGCTAGATCAAGTAGCTGATACTATCTCTTCAAAAGATTTTTATAGACAAGACCATCGGTTAATATTTATTCATATAACTAATCTTGTTAATGTAAGTAGCCCAGCTGATGTAATCACTGTTGCTGAATCTTTAGAAAAAAATTCTGAATTAGCCTCAACAGGTGGGATGGCTTACCTTGGAAGCCTTGCTGAAAATATGCCTTCGGTTGCTAATATTCGAGGATATGCAAAAATTATTCGTGATAATTCTATTTTACGTAATTTAATAACAGTTGGCTCTGATATTGTTGAAGGTGCTTTTTCACCAAAAGGAATGGATGCGCAGCAATTACTAGACGAAATGGAGGCTAAGTTATTTGCCATTGCTGAGTCTGAAAGTAATAGGTTGGGATATAAAGATTTTCAAGCTGTCATCGCCCAAGTTGTAAGAGATCTAGAGGAAAGAGGACAAAATCCAGGAACAGTAACTGGATTATCGACGGGTTTTACTGACTTAGATAATTTAACTACTGGGCTTCATGGTGGTGAGTTAATCATTGTTGCTGGAAGACCTTCTATGGGTAAAACAGCTTTAGCAATGAATATTGCTGAGGCCTGTGGCGTAGAGCAAAATAAAGCAGTAGCTATATTTTCAATGGAAATGGGATCTGAACAAATAGTAACAAGACTCCTTGGAGCGGTTTCCAAAGTGAACCAACAAAAAATGCGAACTGGGAAAATGGATGAAGATGATTGGGCAAAAATTGCTGATGGTCTTGGGAGACTCAATGAA
>CAZPCL010000059.1:0-6144 GCA_964585105.1 uncultured Methylobacillus sp. | reverse complement strand
TTGAATGGTAAAAAACCGTGTCGATCTACACCATAGTTAACAAATGCGGCTTCTAGGGAGGGCTCTACTCTTGTTACAACTGCTTTGTATATGTTACTTTTTCTTTGTTCTTTATTACCTCTTTCGAAGTCTAAGTCTTCTAATTTATCTTCATTTATTGTTGCAACACGAAGTTCATCAGACTGTGTAGCATTAAAAAGCATGCGTTTCATTACAATTTCTCCATTTACGTTTTATGAAGATTCTATGTAAAGAATTTTGAATTTTAATTTAACCATTGAGATATGTTAATTATGATTTTTCATAATTAAAGCTATCTTTTTTCAATGATTACATCACATCAAATTAAATATATTCTGTTATCTAAATTAACTATTATTAAATCTCAATAAAATTCTTTTAAAAATCTATTATATAATTTCTGCTTCTTAATTATGTATATGTTGAGCAGATCTAACCTCGAATTCTTTTGTCCATGTATAATCCAGAATTGTTTTTCTCTTTAAACTTTGTAAAGATATCTGAACAAATTAAGTATAGGTTATAAATGATTAAAAGAAAACAAAAAATGCTAGGCCATATTAAGCAAAAAGTTATTTACGAGGTTATAGATGAGTCTAGTGATGGCCAAAAAATAGATAATTTTTTAATTAAATTTCTAAAGAATGTACCTAAAAGTCATATATATAAAATTCTAAGAAGTGGTGAGGTTAGGGTTAATAAAAAAAGAGTTAAAACTGGTTTTAAGCTCTCTTTAAAAGATTCAGTAAGAATCCCTCCTGTTGATTTTACTAAGAAAAAGATTGCAAACTTTAACAAAGTAAGCTTAGACCAGGTTAAGCTTATCAACGAAAATACTCTATTCGAGGATGATTTTTTACTCGCACTCAATAAGCCTTCTGGTATAGCTGTTCATGGAGGTAGTGGTTTGAGTTTCGGTGTTATTGAACTCATTAGGAATTCACGTCCGGAACACAAATTTTTCGAGTTAGTCCATAGAATTGATAAAGATACATCCGGAGTTCTTTTAATAGCAAAAAAAAGAACAGCTTTAGTTGGTATTCATAAGCAAATAAGGGAAAAAAAAGTGCATAAAAAATATCAAGTTATAGTTAACGGTGTTTGGAAAGAAAAACAAAAAATTGTTGACCTAGACCTTTTAAAAACAAACTCTGATGCTGGCCATAAAAAAGTTAGGGTAGTTGAATCATTTTCGAATAACCCGTTAGTAAAAACTTCACGATCTGTATTTTTCCTTAAAAAAGTTTTTGGCACTTATAGCTTGCTTGATGTAAAAATTATTACAGGTAGAACGCATCAAATAAGAACTCAATTGTCATATTTGGGTTTCCCAATTTTAGGAGATGATAAATACGGAGATTTCCATCTTAATAAATCTTTAAGAAAAATAGGTTTAAAAAAAATGCTGCTCCATGCATTAGAGTTAGGTTTTGTTCATCCTATTACCCTTGAAAAATTATTAATTAAAGCCCCTTTACCTATACATATTTCTGAGTTCATAGCCAAAAATGAAGGATAATAAATTTGACTTATTAATATTCGATTGGGAAGGCACATTATTTAATAGTAATGTGAAACCAAACGCCGCGATTTTTAATGGAATTAAATTGGGAATTAAGGATCTTAAAAGACAAGGGTATATTTTAAGTATCGCAACAGGAAAAAGTAGGAGGGCTTTGAATCGAGATCTTATAGATGTAAATTTAAAAGAATATTTTCTGATAACAAAAACAATAGATGAATGTTTTTCAAAACCGCACCCTCAAATGATTTTAGATATAATAGATTATTCAATGGTTGAACCTGAAAGAGCTTTAATGATAGGTGATACCTCTTACGATCTTGAAATGGCTAAGAATGCTGGTATTTCGTCTTTGGCAGTTTCTTATGGGCCGCAATCATTAGAAAAATTAGAGGGGTTTAATCCCTTGGCAATAATTGAAAATACATATGATCTTTTTGACTGGATTAGAATTAATGGATAATAGAGTTGTAATTAAGAAGGAAGATTTTATTAGAGATCCTAGTACAGTGAAGTTTAAATTTTTAGAGGGTGGTAAAGAGTACCCAGGTTTTATTGCTCTATTTGACAAGAAATATTACGCATATAAAAACAAATGCCAACACCTTCCCGTAGAGATTGATTGGGATAATAATGAATTTTTTGAAGAGGAAGAAAAGTTTATAGTTTGTGCAACTCATGGAGCCCTTTATGACCCAACAACAGGAAAGTGTTTAATGGGGCCCTGTGTAGGAAAGAGTTTAGAAATTTTAAGCATTCAAATTAAAGCAGATGAGTTAATCATAACTACTTGAGGTTAAATTATGGGAGAGAAAAACAATAAAGATTGGGAAAAGATGACAATTGAAAAAATTGCTATGGAATCCTTCGTTCAGCAAAAAAAATCTAGGCGGTGGGGAATCTTATTTAAGCTGATTAGTTTGATTTATATAGGGCTTATATTATTTTTTATACTTAATACTTCAAATACTTCAAATATTGTTAGCGGTGACTTTACAGCTTTAGTGAGGTTAGATGGTCAGATTAGTAGCGATTCAGAAGTTTCTGCATTCAATGTTAAAAGTAGTCTAAAAGAAATTTATGAAAATCCAGGCGTCAAAGCAGTTATTTTAGCTATCAATAGCCCGGGAGGAAGTCCTGTTCAATCTGGAATTATAAATGATGAGATTATGAGGTATAAAGCTCTTCACCCGGAGGTGCCTATTTATGCTGTTGTTGAAGATATTTGTGCCTCTGGCGGATACTATATTGCAGTAGCAGCAGATAAAATTTTTGTAGATAAGGCAAGTATAATTGGCTCTATTGGGGTATTAATGAACGGGTTTGGTTTTGATCAAGCCATCAGAGAGCTAGGGGTCGAAAGACGACTTTTAATAGCGGGTGAGAATAAAGCAATTTTAGATCCTTTTTTACCAGTTGATCCCAAACAGAAAAAATTTATACAAAGTCTCCTAAATGAAGTTCATGACCAATTCATTAAGGTCGTGAAGGTAGGCCGCGGCAGTAAATTAGCAAATGATCCAGATATTTTTTCCGGGCTATTCTGGTCTGGAGAGTCTGCAATTAAGCTAGGTTTAGCTGATGCTTATGGAGGTATTGATTTCGTTGCAAGGGAGGTTGTTGGGTATGAAAAGATTGTTGATTTCACAACCCAAAGAAACTTTGCTGACAGATTTGCAAGCAAACTTGGTGCAGGAATTGGTTCTAGTGTGAGTAAAGATATTTTAAATAATTATATTAATAATATTAAGTTAAATTAATAACTTATATATTTTTTTTAGTGTAGTTTATTAGGTTATTAGTTGAAGAATCAAACCCGCTTGTCTCGTCTGACTCTATTAATTTAGGGAGTACGAGCTGTGCAATTTGCTTTCCATACTCCACCCCCCACTGGTCAAATGAATTAATATTCCATATAACTCCCTGAGTAAATATCTTATGTTCATATATGGCTATTAGTCTGCCTAAGGATCGCGGAGTTAATTTATCAAATAGAATTGAATTTGAAGGCCTATTTCCCTCAAAAGTTTTATGTGGAGTTAGATTTTTAATTATTTTTTCATCAAGATATTGGTTTTCTAATTCTACGCGGGCTTCTTTATTTGTTTTTCCCATCATCAACGATTGTGTTTGCGCTATAAAATTTGCAATAAGAATCTTATGGTGTTCATTACCATTTTTACCAATTGAGTAATGCGAATGTATTGGCATTATAAAATCACTTGGAACCACTTCAGTCCCTTGATGGATTAGTTGATAAAAGGCATGTTGTCCATTTGTTCCAGACTCTCCCCATAATATGGGACCACTATGGTATTTTATTTTTTCACCATCTCTATCAATAAATTTTCCATTGCTCTCCATGTCTGCTTGTTGTAAATAAGATGGAAATAAGGATAAACCCTGATCGTAAGGCAGAATGGCATGAGTATTATATTCAAAGAAATTTATATACCAAATACCTAGCAACGCTAAAATTATAGGAATATTTTCTTGAATCGGTGCACTCTTGAAATGGTTGTCAATATCATGAGCCCCAAGTAAAAGTTGTTTAAAATTGTCCATACCTATAAATATACATACTGAGAGACCAATTGCAGACCATACGGAATACCTCCCTCCTACCCAATCCCAAAATTCAAACATATTATGCTTACTAATTCCAAACTCTTCAACAGCTTCTTCATTTGTCGATATTGCAATAAAATGATTTTTCACGGCTTCTTGATCTTTTAAATGCTCCAGAAGCCATGATCTTGCAGAAAAAGCATTGGTCATTGTTTCTTGCGTAGAAAATGTTTTTGAGGCAACGATAAATAGTGTTGTTTTAGGGTCACAAACTTCAAGTGTTTGAGCAATATCAGCCCCGTCAATATTTGAAACAAAATAAGGTGTAATAGCATCTGTTCCGTATGCTTTTAATGCCTTACAAATTGTTGCAGGGCCAAGGTCTGAGCCACCAATGCCAATATTTACGACACTTTTAAATTTTTCACCAGTGTATCCCTTAATTTTACCGTTTCTTACGCCATCAGAGAACGTTTCCATCTGCCCCAACACTTTATTAACATTTGGCATAATATCTTTACCATCAATAATAATGGGGTTATTAGACCTATTCCTTAATGCAGTGTGGAGTGCAGATCTATTTTCTGTAAAGTTAATTTTGTCACCAGAAAATAAACGATCTCGCCAGTCTTCAATTTTAGCTTCTTTTGCGAGGTTTATGAGGAGGTTAATAGTTTCATCTGTCACTATATTTTTAGAAAAATCAACTAAAAAATCATCGTATTGAATATGATACTTGTTAAACCTATCCGGATCTTTGCTGAATAAGTCGCGCATATGAAGAGGTTTTATTTGCTCAAAGTGACTCTTAAGAGCCTTCCATGAGGAGCTTTTGTTGATTGATGACATAGATAAGTTCTTAATTTTAATTTGTTTGATTTTCTAAAATTGTAATTGTAGCAAATTTTATAGTAATTTTAAGATATGAATTAATTTTGATGTTGTTTAATAGCCCATAAAATATGTTCTTTAACCAGCTCAGTTGTATTTTTTAGTCGAGACTGAAGAGCTTCAATAACTTTTTCTGATTTAGGGGAGTTACCAAGACTTATTGCAATATTTCGAAGCCATTGATTGTAGCCAATTCTCAAGATTGCACTACCGTTGAAAATTCTTTTAAATTCTTGCTCAGAGATTTTGAAGCTATCAATAAGTGATAAATCATTGAGGTTATGACGTGTATTAAAATCTTTTTCTTTTGTTATCTTTCCATATTTATTCCATGGGCAAACCAATTGACAGTCATCACAACCATATATCCTATTTCCAATCGGCTTTCTAAATTCAATAGGTATTGATCCTTTAAACTCTATTGTTAAATATGATATGCATCTATTTGCATCAAGTTTGTAAGGCGCAATAATTGCTTTTGTAGGACATATGTCAATACAAGCAGAGCATGACCCGCAATGGTTTGATTTTTTTTTATCGATAACTAATGGCAAGCTGGTGTAGATTTCACCTAAAAAAAACCAAGACCCATTATCTTTATTAAGAAGCAGGGTGTGCTTTCCCCGCCATCCTAGCCCAGCTTTTTCAGCAAGTTCAACCTCCAATACTGGCGCGCTATCAGTAAAAACTCTAGAGTCAAAAGATACATCTTTAAGTTCTTCTTTTAGCTTTTGGCTTAATTTTTTTAATTTTCCACGAATTACTTTGTGGTAGTCCCTTCCAAGAGTGTATCTTGAGATGTAAGCTTTATTTTTATCTTGAAGTATTTTAAGTGTATTTTCTTTTTCTGGAAAATAATTGAGTCTGACAGAGATTACTGTTAAAGTCTCTGGCAACAATTGAGTAGGGTTAAATTTTAGTTCTTGATGTGTTTTTAGATAGTTCATTTCTCCATGAAAACCTGACTTAATCCAGCCAGCGTAAGACTTTTTTGAATGATTTAGGTTTATATCGGAGATACCAATTTCATCAAATCCGAGGTCATGGCCCCATATTTTAATTTTCTCTGTAATTGACTTCCAAATTAACTTATCATTCATAAGAAAAAATAATAAACTAAAACAATGACGAATGAATTAAAA
>CAZPCL010000058.1:0-6350 GCA_964585105.1 uncultured Methylobacillus sp. | reverse complement strand
AAGAATATAAATTAAACCTTGTTCCATCTGGAATTATTAGGCCAGAAATAAAATGTTTTATCGGTAATGGGGTAGTTCTTGATATCAATCATTTAAATAATGAAGTTACCAATCTTGAAGCAGATGGTATTGATGTAAAAAATCGTTTGTTTGTTAGTTATGGCTGTCCATTAATATTAGATTATCATATCAAACTTGATCAAGCTCGAGAGGCAATAAGAGCTGAAGCTAAGAAAATCGGTACAACTGGTAAGGGCATAGGTCCAGCATATGAGGATAAAGTTGCTAGACGCTCTTTAAAAGTATATGACCTTCTAAATCCAACTAAAATAAGTAATAAACTAGAGGATATATTAGATCTTCATAATTTTGTCCTTAAAAATTACCTTAAAACAAGTACGGTAGACTTCTCTAAGCAATTAGACGAAATATATGCTCAAGCTGAATTCATTAAACCATTAGTCTGCGATGTTTCTGAGCAGCTTTATAAGTTAAATTTAGATGGAAAAAAAATTCTGTTTGAGGGTGCTCAAGGCGCACTATTGGATGTTGATCATGGCACGTATCCATTCGTAACCTCCTCAAATTGTGTTGCGGGACAAGCTTCAGCTGGTGCAGGAGTTGGTCCACAAATGTTGGATTATATTCTTGGTATTACAAAAGCATATACTACGAGGGTAGGCGGAGGACCTTTTCCCAGCGAGCTTAATATTGAAGATGTTACCTCGCCTGGAAGTCATATGTCTACTAAAGGTAAAGAATTCGGTACGGTAACTCAAAGAAAAAGAAGGTGTGGTTGGTTTGATGCTGCTGCATTAAAAAGGTCTTCAATGATTAATGGTTTAAGTGGGTTATGCATCACAAAGTTAGATGTTTTAGATGGAATTGACTCTCTTAAAATTTGTGTTGGCTATATTTTAGATGGAAAAGAACACAAACTTCTTCCACTAGGCTCTGATCAGGTTGAAGATTGCGAGCCAATTTTAATTGAAATGCCAGGCTGGCATGAAAGTACTTTTGGTGTTAAAGAATGGGATAAGCTTCCTAGTAATGCTCAAAGTTACTTACTGAAACTTCAAGAATTATGTGGTGTTCCAATTCATATTGTGTCTACAGGACCTGAACGCGATGAAACGATATTGCTTAAACACCCATTTGAATAAAAATTCTTAAGATTATGGGAGTATTCAAAGATTGAAAGCTCTAAACAAGAAAAATGTCTCAACTATAATTTCTGCTCCATGGATCTATACCTCAAATATTGATAGCGAATTACTTTTTGACTATTCTTTAATAATTAAAGATGACGAGGTTGTTGATTTAGTCTCGCAAGATAAAGTATTTGATGAGTATGAGGCTGATAATACATACGAATTAGCTGACCATATTCTTATTCCTGGCATGATAAATACACACACGCATTCAGCAATGAATATATTCAAAGGGTTTGCTGATGATTTGCCACTGCAGGAGTGGTTAAATAATCATATATGGCCAGCAGAAAAAAAATTTGTTGACACATCATTTGTTAAAGATGGATCAGTCTTAGCTTTGTCAGAAATGATTAAGGCTGGGGTTACGACATTTAATGATATGTATTTTTTCCCAGATGCGACTGCTCAAGCATCAAAGGAATTGGGAATAAGAGCCAACATAGGTTTAGTTGTTTTAGATTTTCCAACAAATTATGCTTCAGACCCTGAAGATTATTTATTAAAAGGTTTTGAGTTTAGAGATGAGTGGCGAAACGATGACCTAATAACAACTGCTATAGCACCTCATGCACCATATTCTGTTTCTGATGAGGCTTTTAGACTTGTTAATACATATTCAGAAGAGTTAGGTCTAAATATTCATTTGCATTTGCATGAGACAGAATGGGAGTTAGCTGACAGTATTAAGACTTATGGAGTAACTCCGATTCAAAGGCTGAATAATTTAGGTATTATTAGCCCGTCATTATTAGCTGCACATTGTGTTCATTTGAATGATCAGGATATGACTACATTAACCAAGGGTAAGGTTAGTATTGCTCATAATCCATCTTCAAACATGAAACTTGGTAGTGGGATCGCTGACGTTGCTAAAATGTTAAGACAAAATTTAAACGTTAGTTTGGGTACTGATAGTGCAGCAAGTAATAATAGATTGGATATTATGGAGGAAATGCGTCTAGCGGCTTTATTAATTAAAGGAACCACAAAATCACCTGAACTATTGCCAGCTAGCCAAGCCATAAAAATGGCTACAATTAATGGCGCAAAAGCATTAGGGCTTGATTTGATAGTGGGCTCAATTGAGATAAATAAAAAAGCAGATTTAGTAGCTATTGATCTAAGTTCGATTGAAAATCAACCAATATATAATCCTTTATCTACGCTTGTTTATAGCTCGAGTAAGTCTGATGTTAATTATGTCTGGATAAATGGAGAGATTAAGCTTAAAGAAAAGAAACTTGTAGGGTTAGATGAGGAATACATTAAACAACTGGCAAAAAAATGGCAAAAAAAACTAAAGCAAATATAGATTATAAAGAGGTTGAAAAGTTTAATTTATTAGCCCATAAGTGGTGGGATAAAACTAGTGAATTTAAACCATTGCACCAAATCAATCCGTTAAGATTAAATTATATTAGTAGTAAGATTAAACTATCGGGCGCTAGAGTTCTAGATGTAGGATGTGGCGGTGGAATACTGTCAGAGTCATTAGCAAAAGAAGGGGCTAAAGTTACAGGCATAGATCAAGGTGCTAATGTAATTAAAGTCGCAAAACTTCATATGAAAGAATCTAATTTAGATATTATCTATAAACAATTGAATATAGAAGATTATTTTAAATTAAATAAAGAAAAATTTGATGTAATCACTTGTCTTGAAATGCTTGAACACGTCCCCAATCCTTCATCAATTATTAAGAAATGTGCTGCACTTTTAAAGCCAGGCGGAACTATATTCTTCTCTACAATCAATCGAAATCCCAAATCATTTTTATTTGCAATTATTGGAGCTGAATACGTATTAAATTTATTACCTAAAGGAACCCATGAATACAACAAATTTATCACACCTTCAGAGCTTAGAGATTGGTGTTTGGTTGAGCAACTTGATTATAAAAGTATTATTGGAATGACATATAATCCTTTTTTACAAGAATATAAATTAAATGATGATACCTCAGTAAATTATATTGTTGAAGTGAGGTCATGAATTGACTAGCTTAATTTTATTTGATTTGGATGGAACAGTTGTTGATAGTGCAAATGATTTAATTGAAACAGCGAATAATATTTATTCAGATAATAATAAGCAAACTATAACCTATGAAATTGGAAGAGAAATTTCTTCTGACGGGGTCAAGGCTTTTTTAAAGCTACGATTTGATGAAAACGTTCATAATTTTGATTTATTAACTAAAGATTTTTTAAAGCTTTACAATCAAAATTTTTTAAATAATCCTTTATTGTTTGACGGTATGAAGAGCGTTTTTTTACAGCTAAAAAACAAAGGTATTAAGTGGGGTGTTGTTACAAATAAAGCTCGGCACTTTGCGGAGAAAATAATAAAATATCATGAGCTTACAAGTGAATGTTCAGTCTTAATGTGCGGTGATGATCTCGGATTTAAACCAAAACCCTTTCCAGATTTGTTGTTGGAAGCCTGTAGGCTTCTTGATTGTGATGTTGCAGATGCAGTCTATGTTGGCGATGGGTATCGAGATATACTATCTGCAAAATCAGCAAAAATTATATCTGTATTGGCTTGTTATGGATATTTAAAAAAATCTGACTTAATTGATGAATGGAGACCAGATTATATTATTCATTCACCGAAGGAGCTATTGTCTTTAGATGGCTTTTCTCTCAACAATAGCTTGGGCTAAAGTACCACTATCCACATATTCAATCTCGCCCCCCATAGGAAGTCCTCGCGCTATTCGGCTAGTTTTAATGTCTACATCTTTAAATAACTCTTTAATATATTGCGCTGTAGCATTGCCTTCAACAGTAAAATTTGTAGCCAGTATTATTTCTTTAATATTTGATATTTTAATTCGCTTTATAAGTTTACTTAAGTGAATATCGTTTGGTCCTATACCATCTAAGGGTGAAAGTCGACCCATTAAAATAAAATAGAGACCATCATAAGAATGAGTTTCTTCTAGCATTAAAAGATCAGTAGGCATTTCTACGATACATATAGTATTTTTATCACGTTTATCTGATGAACAAATTGAACAAACCGGCTCTTCTGAAAAGTTATTGCATAGTTCGCAATGCATCAGTTGTTCAAGCGCATTAGAAATTTTCTCAGATAAATTTTTTGCACCTGACCTATTTCTTTGTAAAAGAAAATAAGTAAGTCTTAGGGCTGATTTCGGACCTACCCCTGGTAATATCTTAAGGGCATCAACAAGGGTTTCAAGGGGTTCAACCTTTTTCATATTAGAAAGGCAAGTTCATTCCAGGAGGAACAAGACCATTCATTCTTTCAGCACTTGTAGCTTCAATCTTTTGGAAGGCATCTTTAAGTGCAACAACAATCAAGTCTTCCAATATTTCCTTATCATCAAGAAGGGACGAGTCAATATCAACTTTTTTGATATCATTTTTACAGGACATAGTTATTTTTACAAGACCATTGCCAGATAATCCCTGGATATCAATATTAGCTAATTCGTCTTGAGCCTTTTTAAGATTGGCCTGCATCATTTGAGCTTGTTTCATTAAATTTCCCATGCCACCTTTACTCATATTATTTTTCCTTTTTTATGGTTGGTTTGATGCTAGAGGATATCACTTCGGCACCAAAGTCATCAATTAATGCTTTTACAAAGCTATCATCCATAATAGCAGATTCAGTAGCTTTCATTGTTTGTTCGCTCTTCAATTTTTTTTGTAATGATGGGGTTTGAAGGCCACCTCCTAATGATATTTTTATCACTATTTTACTTTTAAAATAATTAGTAAGTGCTTCTTCAAGCTTACTAATATAACTTTCTTGATTCAGATGCTGAAATTTTTCATTTAAAATTAATTTAAATATTTGCCCCTCATGGTTTAATAAAGTACATTCTTGGGCAAGAGATTTTGCAAGTCCTATTTTTAAATTACCAACTAAATTTCCCCAGTCCCCATCAAAAAATGTCTTTTTTTTAGCAACTTGTGACTTTTCTTCGGTATTAAATTTTTGTTCTTTATTTATCTCTACTTTTGACTCAATTTTTTTTTTAGAACTTGGAATAAAATCCTTACTTGTAGAGGGGTAGAAAGCTAGCATTCTTAATAATGTCATATTAAAACCAGTTATTGAATCAGGTGCTAGGTACAAATCTTTTCGACCATTTATAACTATTTGATAATTTAGTTGAAGATTTTCTGGGCTAAACATAGTTGATAATTTATGTACTTCTTCATTGGTGGTTAAATCATCAAAGCTATCTGGAATAATTTGGTATGTTGAAATCCTATGAATTAATCTAGCAAGCTCTTCAAGTGCTAGATCAAAAGAAATACTTTTATCATTCATCTCTTTAGATAATTTCATCATCTTTTTACCATCGTCAGAACCTATAGCATTCAATATTTCTATAAGGAAAGTATCATCAATTGTTCCAAGCATCGACATAATCTTATCTAAAGAAATTTTATCCTCTGAGTAAGCTATTGCTTGATCCAGAATTGATAATGCATCTCGCATACTTCCATGAGCAGCTTTAGCTATCATTTTTAATGATGCATCTTCAGCCTCTATTTCTTCCTCTTTAAGAATTTTTTTAAGGTGTTTAGATATCTTATCCGATGTCATTTGTTTTAAATTAAATTGAAGACATCTTGAAATTACAGTTATTGGTACTTTTTTTGGATCAGTTGTTGCTAGGATAAATTTAACGTGGCTGGGAGGCTCTTCTAATGTTTTAAGCATTGCATTAAATGCACTTTTAGATAGCATATGAACTTCATCAATAATATAAACTTTAAATCTGCCTGATGTTGGAGCATATTGAGCATTTTCAAGAAGATCACGCATATTATCAACTTGTGTATTTGATGCCGCATCAACCTCAATAAGATCTATGAATCGTCCTTTATCTATATCTTTGCAAGCAGAGCATGCCTGACATGGCTTTGAAGATATACTTTTTTCGCAATTTAATGATTTAGCGAGGATTCTTGCAAGAGTTGTTTTTCCTACACCTCGTGTTCCTGTAAATAGGTATGCATGATGAAGGCGATCATTATCTAAGGCGTTGCTTAATGCTTGCACAGTAGCATCCTGCCCGACTAGTGCTTCAAAAGATTTAGGTCGCCACTTTCGGGCTAATACTTCATATGACATAAGTTAACTTCTTTA
>CAZPCL010000057.1:0-6352 GCA_964585105.1 uncultured Methylobacillus sp. | reverse complement strand
TAAATGATGAAAGTAACGTTTTGGGGAGTAAGGGGCTCAATACCAGCCTGTGGTGAGGAGTATACCCAGTTTGGTGGGCACACAAGTTGCGTGCAGGTGCAGGCTGACGGGCTAGATATCATACTTGATATGGGTACTGGTGCCCCGGACTTAGGTCGGCAGGTTTTAAACCAGACCCCAGAATCAGAACCCTTGCCTTTGCATATTCTCTTAAGTCACTACCACCTAGATCACCTCAGTGGCTTGCCGTTCTTTGGCCCACTGTACCAATCTCGAAGTCAAATCAACTTTTATGGTATGGGTCCTGTGGAGCAAAGGCTTAAGGGTTTTATGGGGCCTCCTTATTTCCCGGTTAAAATACAAGAAACCCTGTCTAACAAAAGCTTCCATAAAATCACACCAAAGGAACCGCTCTGGCTCACACCAAAGCTTAAGGTGACCTGCCACCCCTTAGCCCACCCTGGTGGTTGCATGGCTTACCGAATAGACCTGTCAGAAGAGGACTGCAGCATTATCTACCTTACAGATTATGAACATGACACCAAGGACGCAAGTGTGTGTGAAGAGCTTGCTGATTTCTGTAAGGACGCAACATTGTTAATCTATGACGCGAATTACGACCAGCAGGAGTTTGACGCAAATAAAGGGTACGGGCACTCTACATGGCAAGCAGGCGTAGAACTAGCACTGGGTTCAAACGCACATCAAGTGGCTTTTTTTCATCATGGTTCGCAGTGCTCAGATCAGCTTATCCAAATACGAGAAAATATGGCTAAGCAGGCGTTTCCAGCCTCATTCTTTGCTCGGCAGGGCCAATCAATCCAATTGGGTCGCTAATTCTGCTAATTAATTGATAAAACAACCTTTATTCAATGTGATAGCGCTCACGTTATTCACCATCAATTGTGTTAAAAACACCTTTATTTTTTATTTTAATGATGTAACTATATGATAAATAAAGATAATAATTAAATTGCAAGTTAATTAATATAAGTGACAGCTATCACCCAAATTGCTCCTAATTGTGTTAAAGTGATCAAGTCAAAAATAGTAATAAGTACGTAAGCTTTTCTTGCTGACTCAGAACTAGTTTTGATAACAAATGAATTGATCAATTTGTTTATGCGTAGGGTTCAATAATGAATCCTTGCTTAATAATTATTTAAGGAGAATCTTATATGGCCGCTTCAGCCTATAATGATACAGTACAGAAAGTTTACATTGCTTATTATGGCCGTGCCGCAGACCCCGTTGGTCTAGCATACTGGTCAAAAGAGATAGATGATGCTGGTGGCAGTTTATCATCTATTATGGCGTCATTTGGTGCCTCAGCAGAAGCTACGACCTTGTACGGTAGCCTATCTAACACCGCTAAAGTTAATGCCCTCTTCCAACAGAGTTTTGGACGTGATGCTGACTTTGCTGGTTTAATGTATTACGCAGGACAGTTAACTGCAGGTACAATGACTGCAGCTTCTATTGCCCAGAACATCTTCGACGGCGCTACAGGTACTGATGCGACCATCTTATCTAACAAGCTTACTGTTGCGAAGGCTTACACTGCTGCCATTGATACGGCCGGTGAAGTTGTAGCTTACGCTGGCACTGTTGCAGCAGCCTCCGCTCGGACCTTGCTAGCGACTGTTGATGCGGCCACTGTTACAGCATCGTTTGATGTTGCGACGTCTGTTGCAAATATTGTTACCGCTTCAGCTGCTACGCCTGCCGTTGCATCTACAACTGTTGCATTAACAACTTCTGTAGATTCCTTGGTTTCTAGTGGTGCAGGACAATATATTGCTAACTCTGTAATGGTAACTAATGCTGCTGTAACAGGAACAACTGCTCAGGCTGGTGATTCAATTACAGGTGGTACAGCTACCAACGATACATTGAACATCTCCCTAACAGGTGACGGAACCAACGACACCTTAAATGCCGTTCAAACGAGTGGTATTGAGAATCTACTTATCAGTGATTATAGAACTGCTGGTGGTGATTCAACCTTTGATACCGCGCTTATGACAGGTCTGACAACTATAGGTTCGTCCTCTTCTGCCGGTACCGGTGATGCTGTATTCACAAACATAAAGAATATTGTTGACAGTCAAATGAAAAATGGTGAGGGTGACATTACGCTTACCTATGGCGCTACAGTCGTTGCTGGAACTGCTGACACACAAAAATTAACCGTATCTAACATGACGGGTGGTGATTTCACTGCTAACAGTATGGAAACTGTTGAGGTCACAACTGACTTGGTAAAGTCTACCCTTAACAGTGTGGTCGGCGATGCAATGGCTACTTTGAAGATCTTGGGTGACCAAGACCTAGTAATCACTACTGGAGTAGACTTTGCGGGTACTGGTACTTTAGCGGGTACAGTTGATGCGTCTGCATTCACTGGCAAGTTATCGATAACCCAAGCCGTTGCGGAAGATACTACAATCACAGGTGGTACTGGAAATGATACATTCACCTATGGAACTCGTCTCACTGCAGTTGATGTTTTAGACGGTGGTGCTGGTACGGATACCCTTTCTGTAAACCAGGACACATTTACAGAAGCGACCTATACTAAAGTTTCAAATGTTGAAACGTTAAAGGCAGAAGCGACGGCAGGTAACACCCTGACGGTTGCGGCAGCAGGAAGCGCCGCATTCACAACTCTTCAGCTTGTAGAAAATAATACCGACAACAATGATATTTCTGTAACTGGCATGGCTGCTGGAACTAAAGTTGAACTAGTCAGTGATGTGAACGGTGCACAAATGGGCGATGTCACCCTTGCACTACAAGATGCAAGTGGCACATCTGACGAATTGACTATTACCCTTAAAGGTACATCTGGTCATGCCGCCGCAGATAACCTTCAGGACTTAATAACAGTTGGTAACGTAGAAACGATTAATTTGGTGTCTTCTTTTACAGGGACTACCGCAATGCTTGCTACTGATGACAATACCATAACATCATTAGCAATAGCCGATACTACAACGTTAAATCTCTCTGGTGCTGTTGAAGCTGCAGTTACAGTTGCAACCAACACGAAACTAACCACCGTAGATGCGTCAGCAATGACTGCTCTTGCGACCTTAACATTGAGTAACGTAACCACAGGTACGACAGTAACCACTGGTTCTGGTGCCGATACCATTATTATGGGTACCAAGTTAGGTAACACCGACGTGATTGATGGTGGAGCCAACCCTAGTGCGACATCAGTTGATACCTTAACCGCTACTGTTACAGGTTTGACAGCTACAACTGGTGCGTTAACTGTCAGTAATGTTGAGGCGCTTAACTTTACTAACACGGGTACTGCGGTAATTAATGCCGCCGGGATTACTGGAGCAAATCTAATTGCTGTCACTGGTGCGGCTGGTACAACCACCTACACTAACTTAGCTGAAGCAGCTAAAGTAGGCTTAGGTTTTACTGACGAATCTGGTGCTGCAGTAACTGGTACAACGACTATAGGTTTAGCCGATGAAACGGGTACAGCTAATGCGGTAACAGTTAACTTGGCTGAAGCGACTAGTAACACATTAAAAGCTACTGCTATTGAAACAGTAAACCTAGCCTTTAATAATACCGCATCGATTTCTGTAGCCACGACTACATTGACTGTTTCAGCATTAAATGCTTCAACAATTAATATTTCGGGTGCGAATGCAGACAAAGGTACAGTCTTAGCCCTTGGTACTTTAGACACCGATACGACTACTGTCGATGGGACTTCCTACAAAGGTGTTTTGCAACTTACTTCTGGTGCTGCAATACCGATGGCTATCACTGCAAGTGGTGCAGCTGTTAACACTATTACCACCAGTACAGGTAGTGATACAATTACGCTGCTAGGCAATCTAGGTGCAACGGTCAATGATATAACTGCATCCACGGGTACGTTGGACACGTTGAATGTTAATATCAATAACGCCGCTACAAGGTTCGACAGCATTGATGGCTTTGAAACTATTAACCTGACTGTTGCAGCTTCAACCGCTACTGGTATTGCTAACACAGTTGCTGCCATGTCTGGTATTAACGAAGCGACAACCGTAAACATTTCTGGTGGTAACTCACTGTCATCGTTTGCGAACTCAACAACTGGTGTAATTGCTGTTAACACAGCAGCAACAACAATTGATGCGTCTGCATTCGAAGGTAACATTACTCTTAATGCTGCTGCTTCTGGATTAAACTCATTCTTAACAATTAAGGGTGGCGCTTTAACTACTGATACAGTGACTATGCCAGTCAATACTACTGTTGGAACTGCAGATAAAATTGCTGCAATGACAGGTGTTGAAACACTCACACTAACTGGTGTTAGTGACACGGCAAACAACCAAGTAGACTTAACTAACGTAACTGGTCTCGTTACTTTAGCCCCTAGTATGAGTGTTGGTCAGTCTCATATATCGGTCAAAGGCCTTGATGAAGCAGTTAAAGTAAAAGTGACCTCTGCGACCACTTTAGATAATGTTGTTCTTGCCCTAACAGGCGCTACAGGAGCGGCTAACAGCTTGGATGTAGAAATGACTGCAACCGGAGCGGTTGGTACTCATACTCTTAACCTTGACGTAGCTGGTCTTGAAACTCTTAATATCGCCAGTAAAGATACTGATGGTACATCAGTAGACCTTGCTGGAATGGTTCCAACAACAGGTTCTACAGGTACCGTTAATGTAACGGGTGCTGGAGCATTAACGATTACCGCCATGGATACTGGTATTAATGTTATTGATGCATCAGCTGCAACGGGTGCTTTGACAGTAGCCGCAGCCGCTCGTAATGCTGATCTCTATACCATTACTGGTGGATCGGGCGATGATACAATCGCTTTGGAAAACTCAGGCGACATTCTTGATGGCGCTGCTGGTACTGGTGACAACTTGGTTGTTAACTTTACCGCTATCCTAGGTGGCATAAATGTAGATCTGTCTAATACAGCTGACGTAATTACTTCAATGGATGGTGGTACTAACGCCGCTGTTCAAAGTAACTTTGAAAGTGTGGATGTATCGGGCTTCTCAGGTTTTGGTGCTGTAGTCGTAGGTAATGCTGGTGCCAACACAATTGTAGGTGCTCCGGCTGCCTCAAACCTTACAGGAGCTGCAGGTGCTGACATCATTACTGGTGGTGCAGGTGCTGACATCATTGGTGGTGGTGCAGGCGATGACGTCATGGTTGGTGCCGGTGGTATAGATACAATCACCGGCGGTGCAGGCGGTGATACCATTACTGGTGGTGCACTTGCTGACATCATTGATAGTGGTGCAGGTAATGATAGTTTGGTATATCTATTGACTGCTGACTTATTCAACACCCAGGCCTCTGTAGACACGATTGTTGGTGGTGCAGGAACGGACACCCTCACCGTAGGTACAAGTGGTACAGCATTTGCTATTGCCGCTAACGATGTTTTTACAACTCGTATAACGACTGTCGAGAACATCACAGCGGTTGCTAACAGTGCTGCGGTTACCATAGATCTTGACTCTACAGCAGCTTCAGCTGGAATAATTAATGTCGATATATCAGCGGGAACTAGCGCAACAAGTAATGTTATTGACGCTGGTGAACTTACCAGCACAACAACAGTTCTGACCTTAACAGGCTCAGCTACTGGTGCAACCGCTCTAACAGGTGGATCTGGTAATGACATCATCACTGGTGGTGCTGTAGTTGACACCGTTCTTGGTGGTGCTGGTAATGATACGATTAGTACTGCTAATGGTGTTGACATCATTACAGGTGGCACTGGTCAGGACATCATTACTAGTGGTGGTGGTAATGACATCTTAAATGTTGGGGACTCAACGGATGGAAATAACGTTGACACTATCACTGACTTTGTAACTGTAGGTGATGACATTAAGGCGCTTCAGTCTGTGTTTGGTTGGAACTCAGTTGATAATACCGCGACCGTGTTATTAGCAACTGGTGCTACGATCAAAGCTGCTGACGACGCTGGAGACTCTAACATCGTTACTCTATCAGCTACTATTGCAACTCACACCTATGCAACCTATGCTGCTGGTACATCTACCTATGCAGAACTGGAAGGAACGGCTATTACAGGTATGGGCTTAACGGGCGCACTTGATGCTGCAGCAGTGATGCTAGTTGCAATTGACGATGGTGTAACTACAGGTCTATGGCAGTTCATAAGTGGTGACACTATAGACAATGCTGTTGCTGCCTCTGAAATCGAGTTGATCGGTGTTCTGACAGGTGTTGCTAACGCTGCTGCCCTTGTGGTTGGTGACTTTATCTTCTCCTAATAACCAACAGGTTAAAAAAGACCCACTACGGTGAGTCTTTTTCCTTAACCTAATCACAAGGA
>CAZPCL010000056.1:0-6538 GCA_964585105.1 uncultured Methylobacillus sp. | reverse complement strand
GGGTAGCGGTTTTAATTGGGGAGATAACAATCATATTAGGATGGTATTTCTTCCAAATATGGACGAATTAAAAATTGCTATAGATAGATTTTCAGAATATTTAACAGATTACAGAAAGTAAAAAATGCAAAATAAAATAAATATTGGTTTAATTGGTGCTGGAACAGTAGGTGGGGGTACATACAAAATTCTAAAAGAAAATTTCTCTGAAATTTTTCGCAAAACTGGAATGGAGTTAGTTGTTTCTGCATTAGCTGAAAAAGATTTAAATAGAGCTAAAGAGGTTGTTGATGATAAAACTAAAATTTATGAAGATGCTTTTGACCTTGTTAAAGATAAAACCATTCATATAATAGTCGAATTGATTGGTGGTACAGGAATCTCAAAGGATTTAGTTGAAGAAGCAATTAAAAATAATAAGCATGTTGTTACTGCAAATAAAGCTCTAATTGCCATGCATGGAAAAGAGTTAGTTAGTTTAGCTAATAAACACAATGTGAATTTAGCCTATGAAGCTGCAGTTGCTGGCGGAATACCAATTATTAAATCTTTAAGAGAAGGTTTAGTTGGAAACAAAATAGAGTGGGTTGTTGGAATTCTAAATGGAACTACAAATTATATTCTCACTGAAATGAAAGAAAATAATTTAGCATTTGATGTTGCGCTTAAACAAGCTCAAGAATTAGGTTTTGCTGAAGCTGACCCAACATTTGATATAGAAGGTGTAGATGCTGCGCATAAAATAACAATTTTAGCGTCAATAGCTTTTGGAATACCTATTAATTTTGGTGCAGTACATATTGAAGGTATAAGTAATTTAAATCAAAAAGATATTATGTATGCTGAGGAGCTTGGTTATAAAATTAAATTATTGGGAATAACAAAATGTATAAAGGATTCTGTTGAATTAAGAGTTCACCCCACATTAATTCCAGAAAAAAGATTAGTAGCAAATGTAGATGGGCCTATGAATGCTGTATTGGTTCAGGGTAATATGGTTGGACCAACATTATATTATGGCGCTGGAGCTGGCTCAGAACCTACAGCTAGTGCTGTAGTTTCTGATATTGTTGATTTAGCTAGAAATTTAGAATCAAACAATACAACTACAATCCCTATTTTGGGATTCATTAAAGATGCAATTAAAGAAAAGAAAATTCTTTCGATTGAAGATATAACTTCTGAGTTTTATTTAAGACTTTCAATGAAAAAAGAACCGGGAATGCTAGCACAAATTACACAAGTTTTTGCAGAACACTCTATTTCCATAGATTCAATGGTGCAAAAAGAGATTCATGAAGATGATAAAGTAGTGGACATTATTCTAGTTACATCAAATATGATAGAGAGAGAGGCTAATGAAATAATTAATGAAATTGAAGCATTACCGGAGAATAAAAATAAAGCAGTCAAACTAAGAATTGAACAATTAAATAGATAGTTAAAATATGAAGTATATTTCTACAAGAGGAAAGTCCCCAGAATTAAATTTTTGTGACGTATTGTTAGGAGGGTTGGCACCTGATGGTGGTTTATATCTCCCGAAAACTTATCCTAAATTTAGTAATGATGATTTAGATCGGATGAGATCTATGTCTTATCAAGAGCTAGCATTTTCTATTTTTGAAAAATTTATTGATGATATACCTGCTGGTGATCTATTAGAGATTGTAAAGAAAACTTATACTGCGGAAGTGTTTGGATATAATCGTTCGACTCAGAACTCTAATGAAATAACTCCAACATTAAAACTTAAGGAAAACTTATATCTATTATCGCTTTCAAATGGACCAACATTAGCTTTTAAAGATATTGCTATGCAGTTTTTAGGGCATATCTTTGAATATGTTCTGGCTAAAAAAAATAAAACGTTAAACATTTTAGGCGCTACATCAGGTGATACAGGCCCTGCAGCAGAATACGCAATGAAGGGTAAAAAAGGTATCAATGTATTTATGCTTTCCCCTTATGGCACAATGAGCCCATTCCAAGCTGCTCAAATGTTTAGTTTACACGATGAAAATATTTACAATATTGCAGTTAAGGGAGTATTTGACGATTGTCAGGATATTGTAAAAGCTGTCTCAAATGATCTTTCATTTAAAAAAGATAATAATATCGGCGCTGTAAACTCAATTAACTGGGGGAGAATACTAGCTCAGATTGTATATTATTTTAAAGGATACCTAGCTGTTACCAAAAATAGCGCTGAAGTTGTTGATTTTACAGTACCTACAGGAAACTTTGGAAATATCTGTGCTGGCCACGTTGCAAGAATGATGGGTTTACCCATAAGGAAGTTAGTTGTCGCTACCAATGAAAACGATGTTCTTGATGAGTTCTTTCAAACTGGAAAGTACTATCCTAGAACCTCTAAAAAAACATTTCAAACCTCAAGTCCATCGATGGATATTTCAAAAGCATCTAATTTTGAGAGATTCATTTTTGACTTAGTAGGCCGGGACAGCGCAATACTTAGAAGTTATTGGGAGCAAATAGACAATGGCGGGTCATTTGAGCTTGATAACAAAACTATGCAAAAAGTTTTGGGATTCGGTTTTACTTCCTCCTCAAGTAAACATAAAAATAGAATCAACCTAATTAAAAAGTTTTATGATGAATATGATGTAATTATTGATACTCACACAGCAGACGGAGTAAAGGCTTCAATCGATCATTTGTCAGATAACATCCCGATGCTAGTTCTGGAGACTGCCTTACCAATTAAGTTTGAAAAGTCCGTTTTAGAAGCAATTGGAAAAAAACCAGTTAGGCCAAATGCTTTGGTTGACCTAGAAAAAATAGATCAGAGATTTGAAGTTTTTGATAACAGCTCATCATTAGTTAAAGATTTTATTCTGGCAAATAAATAATATGAAACAATACTTAGATCTTTTAAGCTACGTAAAAGATAACGGAATAAAAAAAGAAGATAGGACGGGTACTGGAACTCTATCAATCTTTGGCTATCAGTTAAGATTCAATTTAGATGGTAATTTTCCGTTGTTAACTACAAAAAAAATACATCTAAAATCCGTAATTCATGAACTTTTGTGGTTTTTAACAGGTGATACTAATATTAAGTATTTAAAAGATCACGGTGTTTCAATATGGGATCAATGGGCTGATGATAATGGAGATTTAGGACCTGTTTATGGATCTCAATGGAGAAGTTGGCCTAAATCTGATGGTAAGTCTATTGATCAAATTAAGAATTTGATTGAATCGATAAAAAATAACCCTGATTCTAGGAGATTAATTGTATCAGCATGGAACGTTGCAGAAATTGATAATATGAAATTACCTCCATGCCATGCCTTCTTCCAATTTTATGTTGCTGATAATAAATTATCGTGCCAGCTATACCAAAGAAGCGCTGATATATTCCTTGGTGTTCCTTTCAATATTGCATCATATGCACTTTTAACTAAAATGATTGCCCAGGTTTGTGGTCTAAAATGTGGTGATTTTGTTCATACTTTAGGAGATGCACATATATATCTAAACCACATTGATCAAGTTAATCAGCAGTTGATTAGAGTACCTAAAAAATTACCCATAATGAATATTAATCCTTCAGTAAATGATATTTTTCAATTTAAGTATGAAGATTTTGAGCTGATTAATTATGATCCAGATCCATCGATTAAAGCTCCAGTAGCAGTCTGATGAGAAAAATATCAATCATCGTGGCAATGTCGCAAAACTCTGTGATTGGCTTTAATAATCAGCTACCTTGGCATATCTCAGAGGATCTTAAAAATTTTAAAAAAACAACATTAGATCATTGCGTAATTATGGGTAGAAAAACGTATGATTCAATTGGTAAACCTCTGAAAGATAGAAGAAATATAGTAATTAGCAGGGATAGTTCTTTATTAATTAATGGAGTGGAGGTTGTAAATTCATTGGATAAAGCAATCTCTATGGTTGAAGATTCATCTGAAATATTTATTATTGGCGGAGAACAGATTTATACAATCTCGTTACCTTTGGCAACTCATTTGTATATTACAAAAGTTTATGGTGATTACAAAGGGGATGCATTTTTTCCAGACTTTATTCAAAATGAATGGAGGGAGGTAGCTCGAGAAGATTTAATTTCAGCGAGCAACATAAATTTCTCTTTCCTTAAGTACGAGAAAATTATTTAATAACTAGGCTTGTCTGGTCAAATAAGTCACTTTAATTTGTATCGGGGAAAAATGTTTGTTAACCACTGATTTTGCGACTTCAATATTAAAGTCTTTACAGCTGAATATATCAATATAACAATCTCCATTCTTATCTACAAAATGCCCAGTAATTGATGATGTTTCTATTAATTGTACAAGACTATATCCAGCAGCATCTTCATTATGGGTTGCAAAATGCTTTATATTTGGCTCTCCAGATGCGACCATATTTATTTTTTCGACTAATTCCTTGACAAATTTCTTGATAGTATCTGCTGATTTTATTTTTTTTAACTCACCATTTTTACAATCTAAAATAAGATGATAACCCCAGTATTGCATTCAAATTGCTCCTTGTATTAAAAAATTGAAACGGGATTATATTTTATTTTTTTATATTCCGGTAATTTATTTTAGGACATTAGATCTTAGGAAGAGTTACTCCACGCTGACCTTGATACTTACCGCCTCGATCTTTATAGGATGTCTCACATACTTCATCAGACTCAAAGAATAAAACTTGGGCACAACCTTCGCCAGCATATATTTTTGCTGGCAATGGTGTTGTATTACTAAATTCTAAAGTAACATAGCCTTCCCACTCTGGTTCGAATGGAGTGACGTTTACAATAATGCCGCAGCGTGCATAGGTTGACTTACCAACGCAAATAGTTAAGACATTTCTTGGAATTTTAAAAAACTCCACCGTTCTTGCTAGGGCAAATGAATTTGGAGGGATAATACAATGATTACCATTAAATTCAACAAATGAATTTGGATCAAACGCTTTCGGATCAACAATCGTACTATTTATATTGGTAAAAACTTTAAACTCAGGGGCACATCTAATATCGTACCCGTAACTTGATGTTCCATACGAAACAATTTTTTCACCTTCTTTTTCACGAATCATTTCTGGCTCAAAGGGACTTATCATACCATGTTCTTCCGACATCTTTTTTATCCATCTATCTGATTTTATAGTCATTAATTTTCATCTCGCCAAAATTGATCTTCATTTTCAAAAATAATCTTTGATTCTTGTGGATCACTAGTTCCAGAAGTATATTGGTGCACATTTTCAATTTTTTCTGACCAATATTTAATTATAGGATCAATTAATGACCATGCTGCTTTTACTTCATCTATATGAAGAAACCTTGCTTGGCTTCCTTCTAATAAATCAAGCATTAATGTTTCGTATGCATCAATTTTTTCATCATTTTCTAGTCTATTAATACCTTCTAATTTTGTGGTTCTAAGTTCAGCTTCGTTTAAGCCTGGAACTTTTGTTTGAATCTCAAAATAAGTAGACTCTTTTGGTTGAATATTAAATACTAACCAATTATTTTTCTTTATTTTTTTATCTTTATTACTATTTTTAAATTTTATCGAGATAGAAGTGCCACTTTGATTTAGTCTTTTAGCTGTTCTTAGATATACGGGAATATCCTTCCATCTTGGGCTATCTATAAATAACTTTATTGCTGCATATGTTTCTACAACACTTTTATTACCTTCAAGTTCTTCAAGATACCCTTTAACCTTTCCTTCTTTTTCAATATTACCAGATTTATATTGCGCTCTGAAAGCAAACCTTTCAATATTATCTAATGGTATTGGTCTGATTGATTTAAGGACTTTTATTTTTTCAATTCTAATATCATCAGGAGAAAAAGAGTTTGGTTTCTCCATTGTTGTAAGTGCTAGCATCTGAAGAAGATGACTCTGCGTCATATCTCTTAAGGCTCCTGTTGCATCATAAAATTGTGTTCTTTCACCAACTCCAAGAGTTTCATGATTGGTAATTTGTATGTGATCAATGTGTTCGTTATTCCACATATGCTCAAAGATACTATTTGAGAACCTAGTCCAAAGAATATTCTGTAGCGCAGATTTCCCTAGGTAATGATCTATTCTGTATATCTGTGTTTCCTTAAGGTGTTTAGATATAGAAGCTTGAAGTTCAATTGCACTTTTCAAGTCAGTGCCAAAAGGTTTTTCAATAAGCACTCTTCTCCAATATTGGCTTTCATTTAGTAATTTCACCTCTGCTAATTGATCAACTATTAGTGCAAAATCAGATGGCCTGACTGATAAAAAGAATGCAAAGTTTTTAGGAAATCTATCATCGTATAGAAGTAGTTCGGAAAACTTCTTAAATGCATCCGGATCTTCTGGAAGATTGGCATGGTATATATTTCTTTTAATAAATCTCTCAAAGACCTTCTGGTCATATTGATTATTAAATTTTTCATCCAGCATACTTTTGATTGTTTTAACCCAATCTTCTTGTGAGACAGATTGCCTTCCAACTGAAAGAATTTTCATTTCATCAGGTAACTTACCTGCTTCATCAAGAT
>CAZPCL010000055.1:0-6552 GCA_964585105.1 uncultured Methylobacillus sp. | reverse complement strand
TGCTTGAGGTTGTGTCCACATAGTATTTCTCCTTTTTTATGGTTAATAGAAACATTAAACATAAAGCAGATCATTGAAGATGAAGTTACAAGTAACTTCAAAAGTTCAACTTGAGATTTACATTAATTATATTATTCCTGATTTTCAATTCAGCTATGATGATGAGCATGAAGATTATCTAATGAAAATCATTAGATAATCTCATCCTCTTTTTACTTTTTAAATTAACTTACTAACTTCAATTCAGTTATTAAGGTAATTGAACCTCTGACCCATCACTTGTATGCCCCTTACCGCCTTGTGCTTGAGAACTGACATCATCAGTTGGATGAAATGCTTTAACTGGTTCTGGAGCTTCTAATTGAACCTCTGATCCATCAGCAGTAAAACCCTTACCGCCTTGTGATTGTGCGCTAATATCATCAGTTGGGTGATAAGCCTTAACAGCTTCTTCTTGCGCAGCACAGCCCACTATAAGAAAACCTAAAGCCGTGATTAATAATAATTTCTTCATTATCCTACTCCCATTTAATTTAAATAAAAATACTTTAACAACAGAGATATATTAAGGTAAGTAAACTTCTGACCCATCACTTGTATGCCCCTTACCGCCTTGTGATTGTGCGCTAATATCATCAGTTGGGTGATAAGCCTTAACAGCTTCTTCTTGCGCAGCACAGCCTACTATAAGAAAACCTAAAGCCGTGATTAATAATAATTTATTCATTAACTACTCCTATTTAGTTTAAATAAAATTACTTTAAAACGAACCTTAAAAAAAAAATTCATTCGTTATCTAATACTGTGTCAATTTTATGGCACTGTGTCAAATAATTAATCAAGCCTTAATTAATTTTTTAAGTTTTGGTAATAGCATATGAGCAATGGTTAAACTTGCCAGAACTGGAAAGATAACTAACAAATCACTGAAAGCATAAGTCAGGTTAGTTAAAAAAATAAAGGTAGTAATTGGTAAAGTGAATAACATAACCCAAAATATATCAGGAAATAATTTGAAATTTAATACTAAAATAGCCCTTAAACCATGTAGCCCGCAAAAATATAAAGCAAACCATATTAATGGGTTTAAGTAGTATGCTAATGAAATTAAAATTAAAAATTCAAATAAAATTAATTTAAAAGTAATACTAATATTTTTTTCTATTGGTTTAAGTAACTTAAATATTAAATAAGAAAAAAAAATTAAGATACTAATAATGGTCAATATTCTTATTGAAGCAAAAATTTCAGTACTGATATTAGTTGATGTAAGATCATAAAATAAATCTTTAACTAAAACGGGTTTAAAAAGTAACGGCAAAAATGTCATGGTATATCCCCAACAAATCTTAGGTACCAAAACTCCTTTCCCAATGATGCTTAAGTCAGATAGCCCAAAATGAATACATGATAGAAACAAGAGTAATGCTAATCCAAATATTGGTGAATATAACCAAAAAATAGCTCCCAAAAAAACTAATAGTGCGTATAAGCTATACAACCAGAATCTACTTCTTTTCTTACTTGAATACTCCCAGATTATTTTCCCATCCATTGCTCCATGCGCAATACCAAGAGTAGCAATTAAAAAAAGAGACAGGAAAATAATACCTTTACTGCTAGTAACATTTTCAAAATTTGTAGGTGTGCCAAATAAGCTTAAATCATAATCTAAGGTTTGTGATCCTATAGATCCAAAAAGTAATAATAAAGAAAAAAGAATGAAGCATATTTGATGCTTATTGGGCTTTGTTATCATTTTTTAAACAAACCTTTCAGCATTATAATTTTAGGCATACTTACCAATATATTAATCAAATCAAATTTTGAAGCATCGTCTGATAAAAACCTAATTAAAGCTGAGGTATTTGCCTTACTAAATAGTGTAACAAAAAGATAAGGGCCTTTTTCTGGAAAATTATAAATTACATTTAGGAATATTTTATCTAAACAATTTAACAAAGGACTAGGTTGGTATTTATATTGAGGTAAATTATCAATACTAATTTCACTATAGTTTAATTTTAATACCCAATTAGCTATTCTTCTCATAGAATATCCTGAGGAAGCTCTAACCATACCTGCACTAGTACCAATCTTTAGTACACCTCTCAAGTCATCAGGACTTATAATCGCCATAGGAATAATTGCTTTTTCTTTTCTCTGAATACTATATGTCCCATATTTTTTAAGTAGTGCTTGATGTCGCGTTTCTATATCACTCAAACTTGGAGATGATGAAAAAACTGTTGTTTCAATAAGCGCTCTTTTACTTGAAAAAGGAAGGAGGTAAGTAAATTCAATTTCATTTTTATTTTTTTTAAATACCATTAACTGCACTTCATTTTTATTCCACGTATCGGTCTTAACCACTATCTCATGCCCAATAAAAGCTTGCTTAACAAATGAAGATTTGACCTCATGCTCTTTAAAGTTAATGCGACTATCAATAATAACCTTCCCAAAGTAATTTTGGTCTAAGGTCTTGATTTCATGCATATTAGCTTTATAAATTATTGTGTTTACTTTCTTATTATTAATTACTGTAATTTTACTTTTGCAATCCTTAAGTAATTTTTCTAAAACCTCTTTCCCATCAAAACAAACATACTTATAAGGGCTAATATCCTTGATAACTTCTTCTTTAACATCCCTAACAACTATTTTTTTCCATACACGTTTCGGTTTTAATTTAAAAGTCTTTGTGATATTTTGCAATCCTGGACCTTCCCATATACAGAAAGTTTGGTCTTGTTTGATTATTTTTTTTTGCTCTAAAAGAAGGATTGATTGGCTGTTAAACTTTTTTAAATATTGATTTAAAAACATTAGGCTTGATAAACCTGCACCAATAACTATTAAGTCATATGTTTTTTTCATTTTAAATGTGTATCAGGAAGTTTTGATAAGGAATGATGAAGTTTTTGGTTATGTTTTTTAATATATAAATTTTTTCTCAATTGGAAAAGTGCTTTGAATGTAATAATTATTTTCTCAATTTTATTAATATACACACGAGGCGCTTGATAAGATATTCTATTTTTAATAATACGTTTACCGATAGCTTGATAAAGCTTAGCAGCAATAATTACTGCCCTGGCAGTTTTAAATGGCAAATGAACAATTCCCTTCATTGCGCTAGTATAGTATCGATCTGCTTCCTCAAGCAGAAGATTTCTCGCATTATCAATTACCTTTTTATCAGCATCTGAAGGATTTTTAAATTTTTTAATACTTAGCTTATTTACCATCTTTTTTGGTAAGTATATTCTTCCAATCTCAGCGTCATCTAAAATGTCTCTACAGATATTAGTAAGCTGCATTGCGATACCTAGATCAATAGCATAGTATTTTAATTCCTTATTTTTTATACCGATAACATCGCACACCATCAAACCTACACTTCCTGCAACTTGATAACAATAAATAAGTAACTGATCAATATTTTTTGGTTGTTTGTAATTTAGATCACTTACCTGTCCCTTTAGAAATTCTTTCACAATGACCTGTCTTGGAAGAGATTCGCTTTTAAACCCTTTGAACTCTTCAAATGCACCATAATATTTATTTTTTTTTATTGCTTCAGATGGAAAAAGTACATGGTGTAGATTTTTTTTACTACCCTTATTGTCAACCAAGTCATCTAAGCGGCGACAAAATGCATAAACTGCATAAAGAAGGTAAGCGACTTCCTTCTCTAAAAACCAGGTAGCCCAAAAAAAAGTTTTTCCATGTTTTCGCATTATGTTTGAATAATTTTTCATGGATACATTATTTTTTCAACAACTTTAGCAGAATTAATTACTCCAGGCACGCCTGCTCCAGGATGAGTTCCTGCACCAACATAAAATAAGTTTTTATATCTATCATCTTGATTATGAGTTCTAAACCAAGCTGATTGAGAAAGGATAGGAGCTATTGAGAATCCACTTCCAAAAGGAGTTCTATAATTTTCTTTAAAATCTTTGGGAGTCATTGAAAAAATTTCTCTGGCATTTTTCAAGATGCCAGGCATGATTGTTTTATCGAGCTCTTCTAGTATTTTTTTAGAAAATGATTCCTTGATCTCATCCCAATTTTGATTTCCTTTTAGATTTGGAACTGGGACAAGGGCGTAATAACTATCCTGCTTTTTTGGTGCAAAGGATGGATCTGTTCTTGTAGGTCTGTGTAAATAAATTGAAAAATCTTCTGCTAGATGATGACGATCGAATATATCTTTTAAAAGTTCTTTGTATCTTGGTCCCATCCATATTGTATGGTGTGCAATATTTTTATACGATTTGACCGAGCCAAAAAATAATACAAACAACCCCATTGAATGTTTTGCATATTTTTTAATTAAATAATTATGAAATGAAATCTTTTCATTCTTTAATAACTCACCGGATACCTGAACTGGATCAGCATTACTAACAACATAATCAAAAGACTCACTTTTACGATTTATAAAATTAACTCTCGTTATAACTTTTCCTATTGTGGAAAAATGACTGACATCAGAGTTATAATTTATTTTTATTCCATTACGAATCATTAAATTTTCCAATTCCGATACTAACTTTCCAGTCCCCCCCATACAGAAATATATACCCCATTTTTGCTCTAGTGCGTGTATTAATGAGTAAATTGATGAGGTCTTGAATGGATTTCCTCCCACCAATAATGGTTGTATTGAAAATGCTTGTCGAAGATTAGGATGCTGTAAGTGCCTAGATACAAAACTGAAGACAGACTGATATCCTCGCATCTTGATTATTGCTGGTGCATATCGAATCATTGTTGCGACCCTACTGAAAGGATGGCCTGCTAACTTTTCATACCCAAGCTTAAATATTGCTTCTGATTCTTTAAGCATATTCAAATATCCTGATACATCTTCAGGAGATATCTCTCTTATTTGATCAAGCATATTTTCACGATCTGGGCCGTAATCAAAATCTGTTTGGTCATTAAAATGAAATCTGTACCACGGGTCGAGTGGTTTAAATTCTAGCGAATCTTCTAAATTTTCTCCTAACAAGCTAAATAATTCATAAAATAAGTTAGGTGCTGTTATGACTGTGGGTCCAGCATCATGAATATAATTTTTTCTACGAAATACCTGGGCTCTTCCACCTAATTTATTTAATCTATCATATATTGTTACTTGATTCCCCCTTGCTCTCAGTCTTATTGCTGCTGCAATCCCTCCAAAACCTCCACCAATAATTGCAATTTTTCTCATAATAACTGTAGCCTTTTATTAATTTCATCTTTTAACGATTCAATCACTGGTTGAATGACTGCTGGTAATCTATGGATATTGGACATAGCATTAATTAGTATTTCACCTATTTCATCCCGAGATCCCTCAAAGTCTTTTCTTGAAATTAAGTTACCTAACTTCATTGGTTCATCTATTATTATTTTCTTCTCAGTATTTGATAGATTTTTTAAGATTTTTAACGCCATTAAATTTGGACGCCCTTTAAGTAAGTCAGACGATGCTTCCTGCTCACAACCAACAATATTTTCAATATCATTTAGATATTGATAAGCAAGCCCTAGTTCGATGGAGATTTCTTTCAAAGCCAAACATTCATCTTCAGTTAGCTCTTTGCATTGAAACATACCCATCATAGGCATTGCGATTAGAGGTGCCGTTTTTTCAATTGCTATTTTTCTTAATTGATCATCATTTATATCTTGATGATTAAAACTTACATCTAAAGATTGTCCAAAAATAATCTCTTTTACTGAGCATGATAAAAGTTTTAGTAGTATATTCTGATGCCAACCTTGTTCTATTTCAGTCAACTTCCTAAAAGATTCAGCGATTAAATAATCACCTGTACAAATAGCAGCAGGAATGCCGAACTCTTTCCACAAAGATATTTTACCTCGCCTTGTTGAATCTTCATCACAGATATCATCATGTAAAAGAGAAGCGCTATGAATTAATTCGCATACCACTGCCCATTTTATATAAGTTTGGCTTGATAAACCCAAAAGCCCCCCTGAAGCTAATGCCAACCTAGCTCTAATCCATTTTCCTTTTGAATTATTATGGTGTCTTAACCAATCAGATATGAAACTTTCTTTTACCTCAAAACTATGAGCAAATTCTTGCTTAACAACATCAAGAAATTCATCTGCTTCTGGTGGGACAAAAGATTGATTCCAATATTTTTTTTTCATAATTACTATTTAACCATAAAAAAATGTGCAGAATTATCACACTTTTTAATAACAAATTTAAAGCGAATTAGGCACCCACATCTGATTTACGTTGAGCAATCATATAAATCATTACCCCAAAAATTCCAATTGATAATACATCAGCTAATGTATAGCCTACTTGAATTCCAACGTATGAAGCTTTTTGGTTAATCATTGGGAATAAATATATGATTGGATAAAAAGCCCATGAAACAATAAGGAGCCATCTTGTGTTACTTATCAAATTTTGAACACTTTTTGGTTGCTTTAAAATTAAAGGTGTTAAAGCTATTACAAGATTATAAAGAATATATAAAAATGGAATCATCGCAAGCAACCAATAGACCCATC
>CAZPCL010000054.1:0-6557 GCA_964585105.1 uncultured Methylobacillus sp. | reverse complement strand
TAGCAATTAATATTTTATCAAACATAAATTATTTTTTTATCCAATAACAAATAGTGGTTCACCAAACTCAACAGGTTGACCGTTTTCAATTAGAATTTTTTTGATTATTCCATCTTGATCACATTCAATTTCATTAAGAAGCTTCATAGCCTCAATAATACATAACGTATCACCTTTCTTTACAGAAGATCCAACATCAACAAATGGTTCGTCTTCTGGCGACGCTGCTCTATAAAAGGTACCTACCATAGGTGAATTAAGGGTATTGCTATCATTAGTGGACGGTACTTCTTTTTCAGCTGCCACAATTGGTCTTGGTTCATTTTGGATAGAATGATTCTGGATCAACTCTGGCTGTGTTTGAAGTAGCTGAGGTTGGAATGCTGATGGAGTATTCCGGCTAATTTTTACTTTTTCCTCGCCTTCGGTTAGCTCAAGTTCTGATATGCCTGATTCCTCGACCAAATCAATTAATTTTTTTAATTTTCTTAGATCCATAATTACCTCTTATTTGTTTAATTTTGCGGCGTAATTTAACGCAGCACAATATCCCTCTGCACCTAAGCCGCTGATAACACCAACAGCAATGTCAGAGAAGAAAGAATTTTTTCTAAAGGATTCACGAGCATATACATTTGAAATATGTACCTCAATGAATGGTATTTTCACAGCAGCAAGCGCATCTCGTATTGCAACTGAGCTGTGTGTATAAGCTGCTGGGTTGATTATAATAAAGTCACTATCTAAAGATTGAATTTTATCAACTATCTCAGCTTCACTATTACTTTGAAATGTATCAATATTAAGATTTAGTTTGGTTGCTTTGTCTTTAAGGGAATTATTGATATCCATTAGGGTATGAGTTCCATAATGATCGGGTTCTCGTTGCCCAAGTAAATTCAAGTTTGGACCATGAATAACAGTGATATTTTTAATTTTCATAATTTAAACCAACATAAATATTGCATACAGAAAGCTATTTTAGACGAAAATGAATACTTTTGTCTACATTTTAATGGTTTTTAATGGTTTTTTATTCAATTATTTTAACTAAGTACTTTTTTAAGCTACTTATATTTAATCTACCATAAAATGCCTCTTGTATTTTACCACTTGGAGTAATTAGGACAGTGAAGGGTAAAATACCTTTTTCATTTCCTAGAGATTTAGAAATTTCTAACCCATCCATATCGTTCGAAATATATGAATCATACTGAATAGGGGTTTTATCAAGGAAAATTTTAACAGCCTCAATTTCATCAATAGCAATTCCAACAAGTTGAACCTTATTATTATTTTTTGCAAGCTCGTTGAGCTCAGGAATTTCATCTCTACATGGAGCACACCATGTTGCCCAAAAGTTTACCAATAACCATTTATTCTTATATTGAGAGAGAGAGACGTTATTATTATTTAAATCTTTACTTTGAGAATTAAAAAAAACTTCAGCTTGAGTCACGTTGTTATAAGAAGGAGTATTTTTACTAAGATATAACCCAGCAAGACTACTAACCAAACCTATCAGGATTACTAAAAATACAAATTTATATTTAGTCATTTTATTGCCTTTATAAGAATAGAAGAAAATTCTTTACTATTTTTAAATCCAATAGTTCTAAGCTCTTTTACTTCCTGACCTTCAGAATTAAAGAAAATAATTCCTGGTGGCCCAAAAAGATCGAATTTTTTGAGAAGAATTTGATGATTTTTATTATTTTTAGTTACGTCAACCTGAAGCAGCTCAAACTTACTCATTAAATTAATTACAGAAGGATCGTTAAATGTAAATTTTTCATATTCTAAGCAGGCAACACACCAATCAGCATAAAAATCAAGAATGATTGGCTTTCTATCTGAGTCGTTTAACAAAATTTCTAACTCATCGAGGCTCCTGATAGTTGAAAATTTTTGGTTATGTTGCTGACCAGATTCTGGAATCATTGGTTTAGTTTGAAAAATAATAAAGCAAATAATAATTAAGCTTAAAAGAGTTGAAATTATTTTAGTAATTTTTTTTGTTTTATTATTTGACCAGGTAAAATAAATAATTGAAACAATAAGGATTAAGAAAAGGCTGTAGAAAAATACTATTTCTGTTAGCAAAGGCCTAGTAATATAAATAGACATAGCCAGTAATATAAAGCCCATTAATTTTTTAATATTTATCATCCATGGCCCAGGCTTAGGAATAATTTTAATGGAAAATATTCCAATAGCTAAAAGAGGGAAGCTCATGCCAAGACTCATAAAGAAAAGTGAGCTACCCCCAAGAATTAAATCTTGAGATTTACCAATATAGAGAATTGCTGCTGCCAGAGGAGGCGCGACGCACGGGCTTAAAATTAATGAAGAAACTAAACCAAGAATAAAAACATTAAATGAGTTTTCTAGTTTGTATCTCTGTGTGACATTTGTGACTTTATTTTGCACAAAAGAAGGAACAGACAGTTCAAATAATCCAAACATTGCAATAGCGAAGATTACATAAAGGAAACCAGCAAATAAAATAAAGTTAGTGTTTTGTAAGCTTGAAGATAAAAGTGTTCCTGTCAAGCCAGCAATAATTCCAAGTAAGGTATATGTGAAAGTAATTCCTCCAACATAGCTGAGCGTTAAGCGAAATGCATTCTTTGGGTTAGAGGAGACAATAATGCCTGAAAGTATTGGAACCATTGGTAACACGCACGGAGTCATCGACAACAAAAGACCTGAAAAGAAAAAACCTATTAAAGTTATAATAAAATTCTGTTCGGAAATCTTAGAAATAATAGTGTCAGTTTCTGATATTTCAATATTCGATGGATAATTTTTTACATTACTTGACTGAATAATTTTAGAAATAGGGGGGTAGCACAACCCCTTATCGCTGCATCCTTGATATTTAAGAATAATATTATAATTATCGAGAAATGGTGTTTTGGGTAATATCTTTAAAGTAGTTGAGTTATAAAAGACTTCTTGCTTACCAAAAAATTCATCTTCCTTGATTATCCCATTAGCTATAATTACTTTGATTTCTGAATTCGGGTCAATACTTACATTTGTTTTGGCTTTGTACATATAGTAACCAGGAGCAATTGTAAATTTTATATTTAACTCGCTTAAATCGTCAGGGCTGTAAATTTCGTACTTAAATGCTTCGTCAGCAGATAAAAAAGAATCTTTTTTATTATAAAAAGATGAGCTTTCGTTCTCAGCAAAAGCAAAAGAAAAAATAAATAATGATAAAAAGGCTATTAAGATTTTTTTTAGGTGTCGTTTCATCTTTTAAGGTCTCTTATAAGTCTATAATTATAGTATTATTAGAATAAATTCTGTATTTAATTAAATTAGTGAATATCATAACCCAATACTTATGCGCTCGATTCTTCTTTTCGGATTAATTCTATTACCATTTGCTGAGATTTGGGGCTACTTCAAATTTGGAAGCTTGTATGGCTGGTGGTTTTTACTTTATTTAATAGTGATGGCAGTTTTAGGCTGGCGACTGATCCAAGAAGAAAAAACATTAGTCTTATCACGGTTTATGAGCACCATGGCTCATGGGGGAAATCCTATGAAACTTATAGTTGGGGCAGCAAAAAATTTGATGGCAGGAGGTTTATTTTTATTCCCTGGAATTTTTACTGATATTATTGCCTTCATTCTTTTGCTTATACCAATGTCAGGAGATGATGAGAGCTTAAATAAAAATGAGGCAAGTCCGTTTGGTAAAAAGAAAGGAACTAACAGTGATGACATAATCGAAGGAGAGTATCATCGCGATGATGATCTAAAATAAAATATGCCTTACACAGTGACTTTAAAATCTTCAGGAAGAACGTTTCAGGTAAAACCTAGTCAGACTATTTTAGAAGGGGCTGTTGATGCCGGCATTACAATTCCTTATGCATGTAGAAATGGGATGTGTGGTTCTTGCAAGGGAAAGTTAGAGATAGGAAATGTAATGTTGGAAGACTACCAAGAATCAGCTCTTACAGAACAAGAAAGAGCAGATGGATTAATATTGTGCTGCAAGGCATTAGCTATTGAGAACATTACGATTGATATTAGAGAGAGCGAAGGAGAAGAAGTGGCAAAGTCGAAGGTAACACCAGTCAGAGTTGAATCATTAGAGAAGCTTAATAAAGATGTTATTAAAATGATGTTAAAACTTCCTGGAAATGAAAACTTAAAATTTAAAGCTGGACAATATATTGAGTTTATTATGGGCGATAATTCTAGAAGAGCTTTCTCATTAGCTAGCCCTCCTCATGAAAATTTACTAGAGCTTCACCTAAAATTGGTTGAGGGTGGGAAATTTACTCAATATGTATTTAATGAAATGACAGAAAAGTCAATTCATCGAATCGATGCCCCTATAGGGCAATTTTATTTACGTACAAGTGAAAAGCCAATCGTTTTTGTAGCGGGAGGGACAGGTTTTGCTCCTATCAAATCAGTAATTGAAGATATGATTTTTAATAAAATTAGGCGACCAATTTTTTTGTATAGAGGAGTCGGTACATTTGATGATTTATATATGAATGACCTTTCCTTA
Source organism: uncultured Methylobacillus sp. (assembly GCA_964585105.1). GTDB lineage: Bacteria > Pseudomonadota > Gammaproteobacteria > Burkholderiales > Methylophilaceae > BACL14. The sequence goes on along the minus strand of CAZPCL010000054.1, from coordinate 2,017 downwards.
AAATGGGCAAATAGCATAGATGAGTTTAAGTACATCCCTGTTTGCGAGGCTAAATCAGATATTAGTCCATTGAGGATTGGGTTAGTGCATGAAGCTGTCCTCGAAGATCTTCAATCTTTTGATAATGTTCAAGTTTATTGCTGTGGTGCACCAGGCTTAGTACAAAATGCTTTTGAATCTTTTGTGAGCCAAGGCTTGCCTGAGGATGAATTTTTTGCAGACAAGTTTACGTTTGCACCACCAAAAAAATAATCAATATCTGATGTTAATTAGATTTAACAATCTTCAGCAATGAATTTAAAGCTATGTCATTTGTAAGAATAATATTATCACAAGTTAAATCAAGCACTTCCTTAATGCGAGGATGATTAACGATAACTTTTGTTGTTTTAAGCCATTGCCAATCATCTCCTTTATTTTGAGCTAGGAAATGTATTGCACTTTCATGGCTTGTAATTAATAAAAAAATAGAATTGTAAGCTTTAATTTCTTGTTGGATTTTCTCAAAATTAATTGGCAGATAATTTCTAATATAACATTCACCGTAGTCTACATCTGCACCTTTTTTTTCAAGCATTTTTTTTAAACTCTCACGACCCCCGATCCCCCTGACAACCAATACTTTTTTATTTTGTATGTGCTTAAATACTTTATTTTTTAATAAATACTTAGAATCAAAGTTTTTTTTAGGGTAATGAACATTGATATCAAAATTATCTTTTAGGGCTTTCTGAGTGGCGGGGCCAATACTGGAAAAAATAATATGCTTTGGTAATTTAATTGAAAGTTTATTAGCGCGGCTAATAAAAAATTGCACTGCATTGGTACTGATGAATATAATATGCTGGTAATTTTTTAAATTATTTAGAATTTCGTCAAATCTATCATAATTTGTAAGAGGAATTATCTCAGTCAAAGGATGGCTAAGTAATGAAATATTTGTATTTTCTAGCCCCTTCAATAGATCAATATTTTTTTTAGAAGGTCTAGTAGATATGAGAGCAATATTTTTTTTTACAACATTTAGGTTCATAGGCTAGAAAGAATATCCTTAGCTCCCTTATCAATCAGAATCTGACTCAGAGCTTCCCCAAGTTTGTAAAAGTCTAATTTATTACCACTTATTTCACCATGAACAATTTGAGAACCATCTGGCGATGCTACAAATCCTTTTATAATAAAGTCATTACTGGATATTGTTGCAAAAGCCCCTAAAGGAACAGTACAGCTACCAGCGAGCGACCGGCTGACTGTTCTCTCTGCTAAAACGCATCGAGATGTATCATCATCATTGAGAGATTTTAGAATCTCATTAAGCTCTTTATTGCCATTAAGCACCTCAATGCCAAGGGCTCCCTGACCTACTGCTGGAATACTAATTCCAGTATCTAAATAAGCCCTAATTCGTGGTTTTAGGTCTAATCGTATAAGTCCCGCTGCGGCTAAAATAATTGCATCATAATGACCATCATCTAATTTATTTAAACGTGTTTGCAAATTACCTCTTAAGGGCTCTATTATTAAATCCGGATATTTTGCCTTGATTTGACTTTGCCTTCTTAGGCTTGATGTACCAATAACCGAACCTTTCGGCATAGTATCCATAGAGTTAAAATTATTAGAAATAAATGCATCTCTTGGATCTTCACGTTTTGTAATTGCAACAAGTTGAAATTCCTCAGGAATATCCATTGGCAAATCCTTCATAGAGTGTACGGCTAAATCTGCTTTTTTTTCTATTAAGGCGTTCTCAAGCTCTTTGATAAAAAGACCTTTCCCACCAATAAGCGCAAGGGATTGATTAACTAAAATATCACCCTGCGTCTTAAACCCTTCAATATTAATTTTAATATCAGGAAATAATAAATTGATTTTAGATTTGATAAACTCTGCTTGCCACATAGCAAGTGTACTTTCTCTAGATGCAATTGTAATTTTTTTAATCATAATAATTTCTAGATTTTAGCACAGAGACTATTGTTAGATTAGTCATATGATTAGCAATTTTCATATATAA
>CAZPCL010000053.1:0-6823 GCA_964585105.1 uncultured Methylobacillus sp. | reverse complement strand
ACCAAATGATTTTTTGCAGTATTAATACCTATTCGATAAAGCCAGGTATAAAAAGCGCTATCGCCACGAAAATTATTAATTGCACGATAAGCTTTTATAAAAGAATCTTGAACAATATCTTCAATTTCTGACTGATCTCTTACCATTCTCGATAACAAACGATTCAGTCTTCGTTGATATTTTTCAACCAACATGCCAAAAGCTTTCTTATCTCCCCTTTGGGCTTTCTGAACCAACTTTTGATCGATAGCTCTTTCTGGATTTACTGGACGAGATTCCATTAGTTTCTCTTCAACCTTAATATTTTTATTAACATTGTACACATGACTACTGGTGGCTATAACTTTTAATGTGTTCATATACTTAATCACTTTCAAATAAAATTTATTTTTTTAAAGCATTATGGTTACAATAGCGTGACCAATAGAATATATTTTAAGTTCCTTAAATTTATAAGATTTATGTTTAATTTTGATGTTTTAATAATTGGTAGTGGTTTAGCCGGTCTAAGTAGTGCGGTCAAATTAGCTACCCATAAAAAAGTTGCGATTATAAGCAAGCGTAAACTTGCCGACAGCTCTAGCCATTGGGCACAAGGTGGAATTGCTGCGGTCATTTCAGATGATGATTCACCAGAGTCGCATATTAACGACACTAAAATAGCTGGCGCAGGCTTGTGTGATCCTGATGTAACAAAATTTGTTGTAGAGCATGGGCAAAAATCGCTTAGTTGGCTAGCTGAAACTGGCGTGAAATTTACAAAAGATAGCAATAGTAAAAAATTACACCTAACTCAAGAAGGTGGTCATTCTCATAGGCGTATTGCACATGTTGCTGATTCCACTGGAAGAGCAATACAGGATAACCTTATTAAAACTGCTTTAGAGCATCCAAATATACATATTTTTGAGGATCATATTGCGGTTGACCTAATTACATCAAGTAAGATAAACGTTTCTACTGATCATAATATTTGCTTGGGTGCCTACATCCTTGAAAATAAAACAAATCAAATTTTTACGATAAAATCAAACAATATAATTTTAGCTACTGGCGGCGCAAGTAAAGTGTACCTATACTCAACTAATCCAGATGTAAGCACTGGAGACGGACAAGCAATGGGGTGGAGAGCTGGATGTAGAGTTGCCAATATGGAGTTTGTTCAATTTCATCCGACATGCCTCTACCACCCTAAGGATACATCTTTTCTTATTTCAGAAGCTTTAAGAGGTGAAGGTGGAAAGCTAAAACTTCCAAACGGCGAAGAGTTTATGAAGCGCTATGATGAAAGAGGCGATTTGGCTCCAAGAGATATAGTTGCACGCGCTATTGATTTTGAAATGAAAAAAAGTGGACTAGATTGTGTTTACCTTGATATCACTGGTAAAACAAAAGGATTTATACAAAAAAGATTTCCGATGATTTATGAGCGTTGTATTAGATTAGGGATCGATATAACTAAAGAACCAATTCCAGTCGTGCCTGCTGCGCATTATAATTGTGGTGGGTTGATTATTGATCGGCAAGGTAAGACAGATTTGAAACAATTGTATGCAATTGGTGAAGTTGCCCATACTGGACTTCATGGTGCAAACCGTCTAGCAAGTAATTCACTGTTAGAGTGCCTAGTTTATTCCGATTTAGTTACAGAAAATATCTTAAAAGATCATTTTGAAAATAAAAATAATTTACCTAAATGGGATGAAAGTAGAGTAACTGATTCAGATGAAGAAATATTAATTACACATACATGGAATGAATTGAGAAGGTTTATGTGGAATTATGTTGGTATTGTTAGAACAAATAAAAGACTCTCGAGGGCTCTTCATAGAATCAATATGTTAAGAGATGAAGTAGATGAATTTTACTCTAACTTCAAAATTTCTGCCAACTTAATTGAACTTAGAAATCTTCTTCAAGTATCAGAATTAATAGTGATTTCAGCTATAAATAGAAAAGAAAGTAGGGGTTTACATTTTAGTCGAGATTATCCAAAAACTTTAAAAAATGGTAAAGCTAGTATTTTAATCCCAAAAAATTACATAAAAAATAAGTAACTCAATATACTATTAGAATAATTTATTGAACCAGTTCAATAAGTTAGAATAAATAGTTTTATTAATTTAATAGCAAGGACCAAATATGAAAATAGCTATGAATACTGTCGTAACTATGAATTATGAACTAAAGGATGCTGATGGAAAGGTACTAGAATCAAGCAAGGATCCAGTAGCATACCTGCATGGCGGATATGACAATATTTTTCCAAAAGTTGAAGAAGCTATGCATGGAAAGAAAGCTGGAGATACTATAGAGTTGGGGCTTGAGCCAGCAGATGCATTCGGAGAATATGATGCTGAATTAGTTCAAATTGAGCCCAAAAATGCATTTCCTGAAGCTGAATTAAAAATAGGGATGCAATTCGAAGGTGATGATAACTCAGGTGAAGTTATAATATATACAGTTACTGACATAGAAGATGACAAGGTGATAGTGGATGGAAATCATTTATGGGCTGGACAGAAATTAATTTTTAAAGCTGAAATTAAAGATGTGCGACTCGCGAATGATGAAGAAGTTGGCCATAAAAATGTTCATGGTGCCGGTGGTGGTCAGCACTAGGTTAAATCATCAGTAATATGGGATTGTATTATCTTAATTAGTGGGTCATAAATTTTAGGATTAGCGGCTACAATATTTCCAGATTCTATCCATCCAGGTTTTTCAGAAAAATCACTTACAATCCCTCCTGCCTCAGAAACTATAAGTCCACCTGCAGCAATATCCCATTTTGATAGATTGATTTCAAAAAAACCATCAAACCAGCCAGCTGCAACATAAGCTAAATCAAGAGCAGCTGCACCAGGTCGACGAACGCCAGAAGTACCCCGAACTACCTCTTCAAAAATTTTAAGATAAACAGGTAAGTGTTTAAAGTCTCTAAAAGGAAACCCTGTGCCTAAAATAGAGTCTTTAAGTTTTGCTTTATTTGAAACACGAATTCGTCTTTGGTTTAAATAAGCACCCTGCCCTTTTGTCGCGGTAAATAAATCGTTTCTATTTGGATCGTAAACTACAGCTTGGGTAATGTCCCCCTTCTGCTCAAGAGCTATAGAAACTGCATACTGTGGAATTCCATGTAAAAAATTAGTTGTTCCATCTAATGGATCGATAATCCAAACATTATCTGCTTGATGAGAAAGGCCAGATTCTTCTCCTAAAAAAGCATGGTCTGGGTAAGCTACTTTTAAAACCCTAATTATTTCTTTTTCAGAAGCCATATCTACTTCACTAACAAAATCGTTGTATCCTTTATCACTAACCGTTAAAGATCCTATGTCCTCTGAAGCTCTAGTAATAATTGAGCCAGCTCTTCGAGCAGCCTTAATTGCCATGTTTAAAGTTGGGTGCATAAGATACCTAAAAAAAATTAATTGAAATATTTTCGCTTGGACTTGCTAAAATGTAAGTTTACAGAGAAATTAGATGGCTACCAAATCAAATCTTTTAAAACAATTTAGAATTATACTATGTAAAACTAGTCATGCAGGAAATATAGGGTCTGTTGCCCGAGCCATGAAAACAATGGGTTTCTCAGACTTATATCTTGTTAATCCAAAAGACTTTCCAAGTGACCATGCTAACGCACTATCATGCGGTGCAGAGGACATTCTCCGAAAAGCTAATGTCGTATCTTCACTGGGTGCTGCTTTAAAAGATATCAATCATGTTATTGGTTTTACAGCTCGTAAAAGAGAACTCACACAGCCGCATAAAAATGTTCGCGAGCTTTCAGAGCAGCTTATTAACGAAGCAAGTGATAATAGCATTGCTATAATGTTTGGAAATGAAACAAATGGCCTATCTAATTTAGAATTACAGCACTGTCAGACACTGGGATTTATTGATGCAAGTTTAAAATATTCCTCACTGAATCTTGCACACTCTGTCCAAATAGTCTGTCATGAAATAAGAATGATGAGTAATCTTCCAATTAAGAATAACATACTGAAAAAAATACCAAAAAAATATGTTTCACATCAGTTACAGAACGGCTTCTATATTCATCTTGAAGAAATCTTAAACGAAATTGGGTTCTTAAAAAAAATACAAGCAGAAAGGCTTATGATGAGATTAAGATTATTATTTAATCGAACACAAATGGAAAAGGAAGAGATTAATATACTTCGTGGAATACTATCGGAGATTCAAAAAAAATTAAAATAACTATAAGAATTCGACTTTAACAACTAAGTCTCAAATTTCATGAGATAATATTTTTATATTAATTGTAAGTTACAAATAAAATGTTTAAAAAATTAAAAGAAGATTTATCTATTGTTTTTGAGAGAGACCCGGCAGCTCGATCTTATTTGGAAATCTTAACAACTTACCCAGGTGTTCATGCAATACTTTTTCATAGAGTTGCTCATAGGCTATGGAAGATTAAGCTTTTTTGGCTAGGACGGCTAACTTCTCACATCTCAAGACTGCTAACAGGAATTGAAATTCACCCGGGTGCAGTAATAGGTTCCCGTTTATTTATTGACCATGGAATGGGTGTTGTGATCGGCGAGACAAGTATAATTGGAGATAATTGTACTATTTATCATGGGGTTACATTGGGTGGGACATCATGGAAACAAGGCAAACGTCACCCTACACTTGAAAATAAAGTGGTAGTCGGGGCAGGAGCAAAAATTCTTGGTCCTATTACGATTGGAACAGGGGCAAAAATTGGATCTAATGCAGTTGTTGTAAAAGATATACCAAAAAATGTCGTTGCTGTAGGTATTCCCGCTCGAATAGTTCAAGATACAGAAAACAAGGCCAATTCATTTCGTCCTTATGCCGTTGGAAAAGATGAAGCGGATCCAATGGTAAAATCAATTCAGTCCCTTATTAAGCAAGTTAACAAGCAAGAAAAAATGATTGTTGACCTTGAAAATACAATTGCAGACATCTCAAAAAAATAACTAACTCAAATACTTGATAAAAATAGTCAAGTATTATAAAATAATTGTTATGAAATTAACTACCAAAGGTCGTTTCGCGGTTACTGCGATACTGGATTTAGCTCTTAATGAGACTGATAGTCCTGTGACTCTGGCCGAGATTAGTAAACGTCAATCCATATCGCTTTCTTATTTGGAGCAACTATTTAGTCGGATGCGTCGAGTAGGTTTAGTAAAAAGTGTTCGGGGGCCAGGCGGTGGCTATAGAACTGCAATAGACTCAAGAACATTAACAGTCAAAGATATTATTACTTCTGTAGATGAGCAAATTGATGCGACACAGTGTGGTGGAAACGAAAACTGTCAAGAAGGTGAGCGCTGTATCACTCATAATTTGTGGGCCTCTCTTAATCATAAAATTCTAGATTATTTAGAAAGTCTCACATTAGCCCAGTTGATAGATGAACAAAAAAATAAGACGGGTGAGCATTCTATTTATTTTGCTCCAAAAAAAATAAATATGCATAAAAGTAAATTGGTGACTTTATAAATGGTTTATTTCGATCACAACGCAACTACATCAATCCACCCTGAAGTATTAGAAGCTATGATGCCTTTTTTAGCTTCTCAGCAAGGTAATCCTTCATCTAGTCATAGCTTTGGAAAGTATGTGCATACTGCCATAGAGGAAGCTAGGGAGAAGGTAGCAAGTTCTGTAAATGCGCATCCCTCACAAGTTATCTTTACATCAAGTGGAACAGAATCTAATAATACGATCATTAATGGAATAGCAGGCTCTTATCCAGAGAGTCATTTTGCCTTTAGTGCAATAGAGCATCCTTGTATTAGTGAACCAATAAAATCTATTAATGCAATGGGATTTGAAAATACCTTAATCCCAGTTGACAGCAAAGGATTGTTAAATCTTTCCGCTATAAGCAAACAAGAGCAAAAGAAAATTACATTTCTCTCAGTTATGATGGCCAACAATGAAACTGGGGTTATTCAAGATATGCCTGGCATCATCAAATGGGCAAAAGAGCAAAACATTAAAATACATACTGATGCTGTTCAAGCGCTTGGGAAAATTAATATAGATTTTGAGGGGTTGGATGTTGATGCCATGACTATATCTAGCCACAAAATTTATGGGCCTCAAGGAGCAGCAGCACTAATTCTTAATAAGAAAATAGATTTGAAGCCACATATGATGGGTGGTGGCCAAGAAAAAGGCTTAAGAAGTGGCACTGAAAATATAGCAGCTATAGTAGGATTTGGAAAAGCGTGTGAACGAGTTCAGAAAAACATTGTCATTATTAACAGTGAAGTAAAAAAATATCGCTGCCTTCTTGAAAAAGAATTAAAAAAGTTAGGCGCTGTTATTTTTGCAAATCAAGTTGAAAGATTAGGTAATACAACTTTTTTTGCATTTAATAATATTGATGGCTCTACCCTACTAACCGCTTTAGACAGAAAAGGGTATGCAATTGCAAGTGGTTCGGCATGCTCAAGTAATAGTGGGGAACCGAGTCATGTTTTACTAGCGATGGGAGTTAATCAAGAATTAGCTCAAGGAGCTCTGAGAGTTAGCTTAGGAATTGATACGAAAGAAAATGAGGTTAAAGAATTTTTACAATCTTTGAAAATTGAAGTAGATAGATTAAAACAACTAACTGCTATGGCAGCTTAAAAAGGTAAAAACAAAATTATGAAAATTGAAACAGAAGCAATGCCAATTTATATGGACTATTCTGCAACAACACCAGTTGATCCTCGTGTTGCCGAGAAAATGATTCCCTTCATAACAGAGAGTTATGGAAATCCAGCTTCAAGAAGTCATCCTTATGGCTGGACAGCAGAAAAAGCGG
>CAZPCL010000052.1:0-6840 GCA_964585105.1 uncultured Methylobacillus sp. | reverse complement strand
GTTTGAATATTTGCTGGCACCATATTTTTTGGTAATCCAATTGAAGGTAAAGGTGTTGATGAGAAAACATCAATTGAATCAAGAGTGAGCTTTTCTTCTGCAAAAAGTAGATTTGAAAAAAATACTAGTGATAAAAATATTGTTTTGAATTTCATTAAAACAAACCTTTAGTGAATTAATTTTGTAAGATTATAATTTTCTATTGCAAAAACTGCAAGTGATTGAGCTGATAATTTTTCTTGCCTTACATTACTTTTAGCAGATGAAATGATTGCAGTGAGCCCAATCAAAACTGCAATGAAAAGTAATAAATTGATATTAAATGAGTAATCTAAGTTTTAGACTCACAATTTCACCCATTCTATAGTTAGGCCAATTTTATCTTCGTCTGCAACAAACTCATGGTGAATACCATAATTAGGCACTGCAACTAGCATGTCTTCAGAGTAAATAATTGGTAACATTGCTCTTTCCCATGGGGGCATATTCATTTTCTGCAATAAATATTTTAAAGTTCTAGTTGGCTGGTTTCTTTTTGGTTTAAATCGCTCGCCACCCATTCGGTTTTGAATTCTTAAGACTGAAGATCCAACTTTTTCTAAAGATATGCCTTGACCTAAGCTAGGTTTAAATAATAACTTACTAGCCCCAGGCAACTCAAATACATCCTCACCCTTCCAAATTAAATCATAATTATGTTTATCTTTTGTAATTTTAACCAACCATAAGAAATCATTGTATGCTCTAACTGACATTTCTGATGAAATATGAATATTAATTTGAGAATCTTTTTTGACAATTTTAATTTGATTATACAATTCATTAATAGTTTTTTTTGATGGCATCTTTTGTTTATTAACATCTAGCCACCAACGAATAAGATTAATTACTCTTTCTTTATCTAATACTTTTATCATAGACAATGATAGGTGCTCTTTATTTTTAGATAAATAAATATTTGCATCTTCTTTCGCAATTGCTTTATGGAGATTTAAACCTTCTGCAATATTTTCAGAAGACCTACTAATTGTATTTATTATGTCTGGGTATCTAGATCTGATTAACGGTAAAATTTCTTTTCTTAAGAAATTTCTATCGAACTGTAAATTATTATTACTTTCATCTTCTATAAAATTTAAAGCATTTTCTTTTGCATAACCTTCAATTATTTCTCTATTAATGCCTAGCAAAGGTCTCCAAATAAACCTTTTTGAATCAAAGGTTGGCATAGCAGCTAAACCATTTAAGCCACTACCCCTAAATAGCTGTAGCAGCAATGTTTCAGCTTGATCATTTTGGTGGTGACCCAAAGCTAGAATATTGTTTCTGTGAGTTTCTAGAGCCTCATACCTACTTTTCCTTGCTGCACCCTCAATCCCCATAGATAAATTAGGTTTGATATCTACCTTTTCTGAACTAATTGGCACCCCTAACTTCTTGCATTCCTTGTAGCAAAAAGTTAACCAATCATCTGCATATTCACTTAAATTATGATGAATATGAATTGCATTTAATTTTATTTTTAATTTAGATTTAAGTTTATTAAGAGCATGAAGAAGAACTATCGAATCTATACCGCCACTTAAAGCGATACTAATATTTTTTTGATCCTTAAGGGAATTAAAACTATTATTAAATGAATTAATAATCTCAGAAAAAATAACTTCAGAATTATTTTTCACTCTCTGCAATTTGTCCAAAATTCATCAGTCGAAGGTATCTGTCATTCAGAAGCGAATCAATTGATACTTTTTTAAACTTACTTAACTCTTTTTTGAGGGCAGACCTCATATTAGACATCATTAATTTTGTATCTCGATGGGCGCCACCTAAAGGTTCTGGGATAATATGATCAACCAAATTTAATTTTTTTAAAACTTCTGCGGTAATACCTAAAGTTTCTGCTGCAACTTCTGCCATCTCCGCTTTCTTCCAAAGAATTGAAGCGCAACCTTCAGGAGAAATGACTGAATAAGTTGAATGCTGAAGCATCATTAAGGAATCGACTACACCAAGGGCTAATGCTCCCCCGGAACCCCCCTCGCCAATAACAATACCAATAATTGGCGTTTTTAATTCTGACATCGCATACAAATTTCTTGCAATTGCTTCTGATTGACCACGCTCTTCAGCTCCAATACCTGGATACGCACCGGGTGTATCAATTAAAGTAATAATTGGAATAGAAAACTTTTCTGCGAGTCTAAAAAGTCTCAGAGCTTTTCGATATCCTTCTGGACGTGGCATACCAAAATTTCGATGCTGCCTATCTTTTGTATCCTTACCTTTTTGATGACCAACCACCATTACGGATTGACCCTCAAAATAAGCCAATCCACCGACTATGGCAGTATCATCGGCATAGGCGCGATCACCATGTAATTCATAAAAATCACTAAATATATTATCTATGTAATCTAATGTGTATGGTCGTTGAGGATGTCTTGCAACTTGAGCTATCTGCCACGCAGTTAAATTGTCATAAATTTCATGTAGAGATTTCTCGGCTTTTCCTTCTAGTTGCTTCAACTCTCTTGAAATGTCCAAAGAAGGATGATCCTCATGTGCTTTTTCAAGACTAAAAATTTTAGACTCTAAACTTTCAATGGATTTCTCAAATTCTAGGTAGGTAAGCTTCATATTTTTTTGATCAAAATTAAGTTTCTAATTATAGAGTATTTTTACGTTGTCATCATTAAAGGATTCAGTAAGTCCTATAATTAAATCTTCATGAAGTGAAACTTCCCACTCGGAACCTAATATTAATTCAACATGGCCATGAATATTTTGGTAGTCAATTTTGACCTTACACTTCTTATGAGAAGTCTCTAAATCACAATAAGGCTTAAGTAATTCCTTGAGCTTAAATGCATCTGCTTGTTGGTTTAATGATATCTTCAATAAATTTGCTTTTAAGCTTTGGAACGTCATTAAATCATAAACCTTAACAGCACTCAAACGATTACTCCCAGTGTAATCATCAAGACTTACTCGTCCTTCAATTATTATTAATTCATCATCTTTTATCTGGTTGTATGACTGGGTTAATAAGTTATTTCCCAACACAGCGTCAATAGTTGCCTCTCCATCATCAATTGTAATAATTGCAATTTTACCTCTTGATGACTGTCTGAATTTTATAGTTGAAATAATACCAGCGATTAAATAACTTTCTTGTCTAGGTTTTAAGTCACCAAGCTTAGTTGAGATAAAACTTTTGATTATTTTTTTATAATATGAAAAAAGATGTCCGCTGAAGTAAAATCCTAACGCCGCCTTTTCCTCTAAAAGCTGATTTTTTTCTTCCCAAGGATTCATTTTGATTAGCTTTATGGCTTCAATATCAGATCCACCGAATAAACCCTCTTGACCATCTTCATTTTTATTTTGCTCCGCCATTTTAATAGCCAAATTAACACTAGCCAATAAAGATGCTCGATTAGGCTCAATCTTATCAAACGAACCTGAGCGAACCAATGACTCAACAACCCGGCGATTGACTTTTGTAAGGTCAAGGCGTGAAGTAAAATCAAAAAGTGACTTAAAAGAGCCATTATTTTCTCGCTCTTCAAGAATCAGCTGAATTGATGAGTCACCTGTACCTTTTATTGCACCTAATCCATACATAACTTGACTATCATTTAATGGAATAAATTTATAAGAAGATTGATTGACATCGGGTGGTAACAATTCGACATTATTAACTTTGCAATCGTCAAACAAGAGATGGATGTTATCTGTGTTATTCATATCAGCCGACATTGATGCAGCTAAAAAAGATGATGCATGGTGCGCTTTTAGGTAGGCTGTTTGGTATGCAATTTTTGCATAAGCGGCGGCATGAGACTTATTGAAACCATAACCAGCAAATTTTTCTAATAAATTGAATAGAGCAGTTGCTTGCTTTTCATCTAAATTATTTTTAGTCGCACCAGCAATAAAATCAGCTCTTTGAGCATCCATTTCCTGCTTATCTTTCTTACCCATTGCCCTTCTTAGGAGGTCAGCACTCCCGAGGCTATATCCAGCAACTGCTTGTGCAATCTGCATTACTTGCTCTTGGTATACAGCAATGCCATATGTTTCTTTTAATATAGACTCTGTTGCGGGATGAGGGTATGTTACCTTTTGTTGACCAAGTTTTCTTTTGCAAAACTCTGGAATCAAATCCATTGGGCCAGGTCGGTATAATGCTACTAATGCTACGATATCTTCAAAACAATCTGGTTTTGCTTGTTTTAACATGTCTTTCATACCGCTTGATTCTAGTTGAAATACTGCTGTAGTATTTGATTTTTTCAGAAGATTAAATGTTAGCTCATCGTCAATGGTAATTTTATCTAAGTTAAGAGGTGGGAGTGTTTTTTCTTCCAGGATATGGTTTGCATTTTTTAAGGCCATATCAATTATTGTTAAAGTCCGTAGGCCCAAGAAATCAAATTTTACTAAACCAACAGACTCAACATCATACTTATCAAATTGACTAATTACGCCCCCTCCATCTGGTTGACAGTAAATAGGTGAGAAAGTAGAAATTCTGGTTGGCGCAATTAACACTCCTCCTGCATGCATACTGACATTTCTAACCAGCCCCTCAAGCCTCATAGCTAGGTCAAATAACTCTTTAACCTCTTCTTCTTTTGCAATTCTTTCCTTAATTCTTGGCTCTTGTTCTACCGCCGCCTTTAAAGTAATACCTAATTCGGTTGGTATCATTTTTGCAATTTCTTGTACAAAATTAAATGGTAGCTGAAGCACCCTACCAACATCTCCAATGGCTGCTCTTGCAGCCATTGTTCCAAACGTAGCTATTTGTGAAACGGAGCTAGAGCCATACTTCTGCTTAACATAGTCGATAACCCTATCCCTTCCTTCCATACAAAAATCTATATCGAAATCAGGCATTGAAACGCGGTCAGGATTGAGAAATCTTTCAAAAAGTAGGTTGTACTTTATGGGATCAAGATCAGTAATACCCAAACTGTATGCCACAACTGAACCAGCACCCGAACCCCGACCTGGCCCAACTGGGATATTATTGTTTTTTGCCCAATTAATAAAGTCAGCAACAATTAAGAAATAGCCAGCATACCCCATTTCATTTATAACACCGACTTCAAAATTTAAACGTTCTTCATATGCAATTTTTTTTTGTTGTTGAAGTGCTTTATCTAAAAAAAGAACTTTAATTCGTTTTGCTAATCCATTTTTTGCCTCTTTTAATAGATAGTCTTCAATTTTAGTATTATTTGGTATTGGGAAATCTGGTAAATAATTTTTTCCTAAATCAAAACTAAAATTGCACCTGCCAGCAATAGAGACTGAATTAGCTAAAGCAGATGGAATATCAGAAAATAATTCAGTCATTTCGACCTCATCTTTGCAATATTGACTTGAGGTAAAAAATTTTGGTCTCCTCCTGTCTCCAAGAACAAAACCTTCCGCTATACATGATTTTGACTCATGCGCTCTAAAATCTTCCTCTTTCATAAACTGGATAGGATGAGTCGCCACCACTGGAACCTTAAAATCAACAGCATAGTGAAGAGCTTGCTTAATATATTGTTCTTGCTTCACTTTTAAATCACCTTCACCATGCCTTTGAAGTTCGATATAAAATCGATCACCAAAATAACTTTTCCAGTGGGATAAAGCTTCTTTAGCTTCGTCAAATTTCTCTTGAAGTACAAGTTGCCCAATATCACCAGAAGTCGCGCCAGACAGTACGATTAAGCCTTTGTTAAACTCGGTTAAAAGCCAGGATTTCTTTATCTCAGCTCGCTCACGATATTGGTTTTCTAAATAGGCTTTGGAAAGAAGTTGAGATAAGTTTTCGTAACCTTCCTTACTCTTGCAAAGCGTTAAGATACGATATGGCTCATCCCTTTTAACTTCATTTTCAAGCCAAAGCTCACATCCAATCAAGGGCTTAACACCAGCTTTAGTTGCTTTTTTGTAGAATTTTACTGCACCAAATAGATTGCTCAGATCACTAATGGCTAATGCAGGCATGTTTTTTTCAACCGCTTGTTTTACATAATCTTCAATTTTAACTATACCGTCTGTAATTGAAAATTCGCTGTGACATCTTAGGTGGATATAAAGAGATTTATCTAAATTCTGCATAAAAATTATTTTACCTCAGAAGCTTTGATAGAATAGATACAATTGAAGTTTATTTTATATAAATTTCTAAAAAAAGGAGAAAAGCATGAATCAAGTAAATTTAAAAGGTGGTCCAGTAAGTATTGGTGGAGATTTTCCTCTAGTTGGAGTAGTTGCTCCAGAGTTTAGTTTAGCAAATGCTAAACGAGATAACGTTAATTTAGCAAGTTTTGGATCCAAAAGAAAAATCTTAAATATATTTCCGAGTATCGATACCCCAACTTGCGCACTTTCAGTTCTAAGGTTTAATGCTGAAGCTGCAAGCCTTGATAACACTACTGTCTTGTGTATATCTGCAGATCTTCCATTTGCACAGAAACGTTTTTGTGGCGCTGAAGGAACAGAGAATGTCGAAACTCTCTCAACCTTTAGAAACAACAAGAAATTTTCAACTGACTTTGGAGTTGCAATTTTAGATACTTCACTTGAAGGTCTTACAACAAGAGCTGTAATAGTGCTTGATGAATCAAACAAAGTTATTCATGCTGAGTTAGCTCCAGAAATTACTGAAGAGCCAAATTATGATGCTGCATTAAGTGTTTTAAAATAGTTTAATTTCTATTACTGCCAGCAACCATTTTAATTTCAAACAATCTACAATCTAAGGCACCGTTATATAATGGTGTCTTTTTGTTTGGGGAAAAGCGCATCAACTTTGGCATCCTTAAATCACTA
>CAZPCL010000051.1:0-6861 GCA_964585105.1 uncultured Methylobacillus sp. | reverse complement strand
TACCGCGTTTCACCGTAACTAAATACGCTCGTCTCTGTGGCCCTATTCCTCACCTCACGGCGTATGGCTGTTAGCCATCACTCTGCTCTATGGAGCCCGGACTTTCCTCTACATAGCAAACTATATAGCGACTGCCTAGTCAACTTAAGTATATATTTTATCACCTTAGTTATATTTCAGTTAATTGCCACGACAAAGTTTCGCCAGCAAAAAGAGGGATTACCTCTTCGTCACCCATATTTATTTTAGCTGGAATTTCTAATTCTTTTTTTATGAGTATTATTTTTGACTTGTTGTAAGGTAATTTATAAAAATCAGCTCCAAACTTGCTACTAAAATTTTCAAGTTTATCCAAAGAATTTTCTGCTTCAAAAACTGAAACATAAAGTTCCATAGCATAGGCTGCAGAATAGATTCCAGCACACCCGCAACTGCTTTCTTTTTGCTGTCTTAGATGGGGTGCGCTATCAGTTCCTAAGAAAAATTTTTGTGACCCTGAAACAGCTGCTTTTATTATTGCCTGTCGATCTTCTGCTCTTTTAAGAATGGGTAGGCAATAATGATGAGGTTTAATCCCTCCCGATAATAGGTCATTTCTATCTAGAAGCATATGTTGAGGAGTAATTGTTGCGCCAACTTTTGTACTTGAACTTATAACGAAATCTACTGCTTCTTTTGTAGATATGTGTTCAAACACGATTCTAAGGTTTGGAAATTCATTATGTATATTACATAAATGATCGTGAATAAAAACTTTTTCTCTATCAAAAATATCTATACTTTTATTATTAGACTCAGCATGTACTAATAATGGCACATCATATTTCTGCATCAACTCAAATAAATTAAAACATTCATCAATTGTATTGACTCCACCATTTGAGTTCGTAGTTACACCTGATGGGTAAAGCTTAATTCCATGGATAATATTTGAATCACCAACTTTTTTAATTTCATCGCCATTCAATTCATCAGTAAAAAAAAGAGTCATTAAGGGCTCAAAATTAGATTGATTAGAGTGCTTCTTGATGTCTTTATAATACTTTTCTGCTTGAGAAACCTTCTTAATTGGGTCTTTTAAATTAGGCATAACAATTGCTCTAGCGAACTGCCTCTCCGTATCGATGCACGCATACTTCAGTATGTCTCCTTCACGTAAATGGAGATGCATGTCATCGGGCTTTGTAATAATTAATTTAGTCATTTTTTAATCTCAGTGCTTCTTTATAAACTTCTTTTTTATTTTTTTTAAATATAGCAGAAATAAATTTTACCGACTGGGTTAATGGTAATTCTTTCAACATTAATGTTAATGCTTCATTCATTGACAAAACATCATTGTCTTCAATTTCTTTTAATGGTGAAGTTAAAATAATAACAAATTCCCCTTTTTGCTCTTTTGGATATTTTTCTAATCTTTCTATTATAGACAAAACATTATCTTTATAAATTGTTTCATATATTTTAGTGAGCTCTCTAGCAACAAATATTGTATGTTTAGTCCCAAAAATATCGCGAACTAAAGACAAAGTCTTTAAAATTCTGTGAGGGGATTCAAAAATAATAGTTGGAAGAGGTTGTTTATATATTGCTTTTATAGACTTTTTTGCTTTGGTGGGGGAATTAGGAAGGAATCCAAAAAATTGAAACTGAGTCGACTCGATTCCCGCTACAGAAAAAGCAGCTACAAGTGAAGATGATCCTGGTATTGGGGAGACCTTAATACCCAGTTTTATGGCTTGGTTTACCAAATAAGCTCCTGGGTCACTTATAGCAGGGGTTCCCGCATCAGACAAATAAGCAATTGACTTTCCATTTACAAGCTCATTAATTAAAAACTCTGTTTTATCTTTTTCATTATGCTGATGAATTGATATTAATTTTTTCTTAATACCGTAGTTTGCTAATAATTTGTTGGATGTTCTAGTATCCTCACAAGCAACTAAATCAACTTTCTTTAATGTTTCTATAGCTCTTAAAGTTATATCTTCAAGATTTCCAATAGGTGTTGCAACAAGATACAAAAAAGTTTCCATAATATATATTTAAGATTTATTTAAATTTAATTTTTAAAACAATTTAATTTAGTTATATAATTATCCTAATGAAATCATACAAGCTTTTCATACTTTTTATTTTATTTATAACTCAATTAGTGGGTTGTGCTCCATCTACCCTACTCGCAATTCCTCAATCACTTGCAGACAGAAGAACAACTGAGGTCCAAATCACTGATAATAGAATATTCTTATCCGCATGGAACCCAATACAAGTCATCACAGAAAAAGAAAAGCAAAAAAGTCACTTTAACTTAAGCGTCTTCAATAAAGCTATAATTGTTGTAGGCGAGGTGCCCAGTGAAGATGTTAAAAACAAAATTACTCAAGCGCTTTTAAAAATTAAAAAAGTCAAGACAGTCCACAATAAAATGGTAGTGGGTTTAGCTTGTACCATTAAACAAAGAGCTAAAGACACTATTACAACAAGTAATGTGAAGACTAGGATGTTTCTTGAATTAAAAAATAATCTTCACCCTACTCACGTAAAAATAATGACAGAGAGTGACGTAGTCTATTTACTTGGTTTAGTTAATGACAAAGAAGCAGATGAAGCAATCAGAATTGCCAAATCTTCAAAAGGTGTTAAATTAGTAGTGCCTTTATTTGAATTAGATAATAGTTTTGAAAATAAATATTGATTATAATTTTTTTTTGCATTATTATTCTATCTCAAGCAAGAAACCAATAAACCAAACACCATAAACTCAAAAATAAATTTTTAAAAAAGTAGAATTAATATAAATTATGAGTAACAGCATATCTCATCTAACTGATGAAACCTTTGAAGAAGAAGTTATACAATCAAATATACCCGTATTAGTTGATTACTGGGCTGAGTGGTGTGGACCCTGTAAAATGATAGCCCCAATTTTAGATTCTCTTACCGATGAGTATTCTGGGAAGCTTAAAATAGCTAAAATTAATATTGATGATAACCAACAAACCCCACAGAAGTATGGTGTTCGTGGGATACCAACCCTGATGATTTTTAAAAATGGGAATGTAGAGGCCACAAAAGTTGGCGCTTTATCAAAGTCTCAATTAACAGCTTTTATTGACAGTAACTTATAAAATATGCATTTAGCCGATTTAAAACACCTACCTGTTGCTGAAATTGTAGATCTAGCAATTGCAGATAAAATTGAAAATACAGGAAGGATGCGCAAGCAAGATTTAATCTTTGCTATCCTTAAAAATAAAGCAAAAAATGGTGATACTCTCTTTGGGGATGGTACATTAGAGGTTCTTCAAGATGGTTTTGGATTTTTAAGGTCACCTGAAGCATCGTATCTTGCTGGTCCAGACGATATCTATGTTTCACCATCACAAATTAGACGTTTTAATCTTCACACAGGCGACACTATTGAAGGTGAAATAAGAACTCCAAAAGATAGTGAACGTTACTTTGCATTAGTTAAAGTAGATAAAGTTAATAATGATGCTCCAGAGAATACAAAGAATAAAATTTTATTTGAAAACCTTACTCCTTTATTTCCAACTGAACCACTAACCCTTGAAAGAGATAGTGGAGGGGAAGAAAATAATACAAGTAGAGTTATTGATATGGTAGCGCCCATAGGTAAAGGTCAGCGTGGCTTGATAGTTGCTAGTCCGAAAAGTGGGAAAACCGTTATGCTGCAAAACATCGCACATGCAATAACTTCGAATCACCCAGATGTTTCATTGATAGTTTTACTGATTGACGAACGTCCTGAAGAGGTTACTGAGATGACTCGCTCTGTAAAAGGTGAGGTAGTTGCTTCAACTTTTGATGAGCCTGCAACAAGACATGTCCAAGTTGCTGACATGGTTCTTGAAAAGGCAAAAAGGTTGATAGAACACAAAAAAGATGTTGTTATTCTTCTTGATTCAATTACTAGACTTGCTAGAGCTTACAATACTGTAATACCCTCTTCTGGTAAAGTTCTTACTGGAGGAGTTGATGCAAATGCCCTTCAGAAACCAAAACGTTTCTTTGGAGCAGCTAGAAATATTGAAGAAGGTGGGTCATTAACCATACTTGCTACAGCGTTAGTTGATACCGGGTCTCGAATGGATGACGTAATATATGAAGAATTTAAGGGTACAGGAAACATGGAAATCCATCTCGACCGTAAGATGGCTGAAAAAAGAACCTACCCAGCAATCAATGTAAATAAATCAGGTACTCGTAGAGAAGAGTTACTAATCCCTCATGAAATTCTTCAAAAGATTTGGGTATTAAGAAAACTTCTTTACCCAATGGAAGATATAGAAGCAATGGAGTTCCTTCTTGATAAAGTTAAGTCTACAAAAAACAATGACGATTTTTTTAACAGTATGAGAAGGTAATGTAAAACAAAACATTGATTTTTTTAAAGATATCAATGATAATCCAGTACTTATATTAAAAGAATGTAAATTATTATGAAAAAAGACACCCATCCTAATTATCCAGAAGTAAATGTATCTTGTAGTTGTGGTAATAAATTTAAAACACAATCAACTGTTGGTAAAGATATGACTATTGAAGTTTGTTCACAATGTCATCCTTTTTATACTGGAAAACAAAAAATTCTTGATACAGCTGGAAGAGTTGAGAAATTTAAACAGAAATATGGAATGTAAAAATATTCACTTTATATATACAAAAAAAGCAGCCTAGCTGCTTTTTTTGTATATGATTACTTTAATATGAAATTTGATCTTGAACATGATTGGCAGGGGAACATGTCAACACCGAGGAAAAATCTTGGAGAAAAAACAAAATTACATTTGTTTTTTGTATTATCCTTAATTTTTTTATTCACTGGCTTAGTTGGACATGAACCATGGCGCCCATTGGAATCAACTTCCATAAGCATCATTCTAGGTATTATTCAAAACAATCAAGTAGTTTTGCCTATGGCAGCAAGTGATAGTTTAATAACACACCCGCCCTTATACTCATATGTTGGAGCAGCATTTGGTAAGCTTTTCTCTCCAATACTCCCATTACATGACGCCGCTAGACTAGCAAATATTTTCTGGATGGTTCTAACTTTAGTAAGTCTTGGATTGATGACTAGAGAATTGTGGGGTCAAGGATATGGTCGCCAAGCAGGTTTAATCTTTATAGGCTCAGTTGGTCTAATATTAAATATTCATAGTTTAATACCAGAATTAGCAACACTTCTAGGCTACACCATGAGCTTGTATGCTTTTTCATTATATTTCAGAAGGCCTTTTAGAGCGAGTTTGGTCCTTGGTTTCGGATCAGGAATTGCATTTTTATCAGGTGCTTTCACTCCTCTAATAGTTATCTATATATCATCAATATTTTTACTAATTTTTAATAACTGGAGAAATAAAAGGTATTTTATATTTATTACCATATCGACAATTATAACTATCATAGTAATCAGCCCATGGTTATATTCATTTCACTATCTAGAGCCAGAACTTTTTTCATCCTGGATAAAAACAATAAAACTCCAACCAGAATCTCTATTTAAATATCATTTGCAAGGGATTCTATGGTTTACTTGGCCAGCTCTTCCGCTTGCAATTTGGCTTGTTATTAAGGATTTCAAATTAATCTTGAGTCATAAGAAACTACAAATCCCCATAATTTTTTTCATAGTATTAATAATTACTATTTCTATATTAGGGCAACCTAACCAAACAAATCTTATACCATTTACTATCCCATTATCAATTATTGCTGTTGGTGCAATTGATAGACTAAATAGAGGTTCTGCGAGCGCTTTGAATTGGTTTGGAATATTAATCTTTGGTTTAATTGGCTTTCTAATTTGGCTTGGGTGGTTTGCGATGCTAACCGGAATGCCTGAAAAAATATATGAGCGTATGTTCTATAATTCTTCAAATTTTGTAGCTGAATTTGAATTGTTTAACTTTGTATTTGCCTTAGTAATAACTTTGCTTTGGTTAGCTTCTATTGTTAAATTCAAAATTACTAACCGGTCAGCAATCTCTAACTGGGCATTAGGCATAACAATGGTATGGGTAACATTAATAACACTTTGGGGTCCATTTATTGATAACCGTAAAGATTACAAAATAATATTTAATGATGTAAAACAACAACTTACAAAAAGTTCATCCTGTGTATACGTTAATAACTTATCTGATAGTCAAGTCAATTTATTACATTATTATTCTGGAATTAAAGGTACTAATCCGAATTTAGAAAATAAAGATTGTAGGCTTGTATTACTCTCTCTAAATGAAGAAAAAGAAATACCGGCAGAATATAAATTATGGAATGAAATTTGGACTGGAAAGCGCTTAATTGATAAGAATTATTTTGTTTTGCTGACTAAGAAATAAACAATTAATCTTTTAAATATTTTTTTATTGCTTCATTAACCATATCATCTAATAAATTTTCTTCATTCGAGTCAACGTACGCAATTATTTCTTTTCGCATAATAGGTGGCCAAAATTTCTTCATATGCCCAGCAATATCTTTGGTTGCCTGCTCTTTATCCGGATAGCTTTTAAAAAAACCTCCGATTTGGTTGGCCATAGTAACTAAATTATCATTCATTTAAGAATTTTACTCTATAATTCTTTGGTTGTGACTATATATTGTATAGCGTGCTTCTCTAGCAAAGCCAATCAAAGTAATGTCAAGATTATCTGCCATCCTAATCGCTAAGCCAGTTGGGGCAGAAATTGCAACTAGGAGTTTTAAATTAAAGTATGCTATTTTTTGAACCATTTCATAACTCGCTCTACTAGATGTAATAACAAAATCACTTACACAAATTTTATTTTTAAGGCTAGCTCCTATTAATTTATCCAAAGCTATATGTCG
>CAZPCL010000050.1:0-6935 GCA_964585105.1 uncultured Methylobacillus sp. | reverse complement strand
GTCGGTTGATGGAGACGCAGTAAATATTGAGGCATGCCTCGATAGGATCAAGTTTGATCAAAAATCATTAGGGCCAGAACCATCGGTGGCATTAGACTCTAGCGTCAATACTCGGGACGAGACTGAATTCAATATAGCAGAGATCAAAGAGTTCCTAGGATACTGCTCGGCCGATTGTGAATATGGTAAGTGGAGAAACATTATATGGTCGGTCAGTTCTCTTGGCTGGGATATAGCGCCCTCTCTTCTTTTGGACTGGAGTAAGACATCTCTTAGGCACTGGGCTAAAGAGACAGCGCAACAGGCAGAGGCAGCTTTAACAAATCTTATGAACGAGTTTGATCCTGAGAGGGGTATTACTATTGGGACTCTGATCGCTGAAGCAAAAAATAATGGTTGGGCTTCAGCATCACCATTCGAGAACTTGGCGTTTGAGATGACGGCAGCTAACTACCAGCCCCCTGATAGCCTGATTATACTCTCAGAAAATCCACATTCTGAAGAGTCGAGCCAGAGCATTCTTGATCATGTGAGAGCATTTTCAATCACCGGGCAAAGCACAGAGTTGAAGCGGAAGATGCTAAGTGATGTATTTATTATGGATCGAATCGCTATATTGGGGCAGTGGACATCTATCTATGCAGCGCCGGGTACTGGCAAGACATTACTAACGCTCTGGATGCTAAGAGACCAAATATCTAAGGGTTTGATTGATGGTGATCAAGTGTTCTACGTTAATGCAGATGACAACTACAAAGGAATGACAGAAAAGCTCGAAATTGCAGAGAAGTTTGGACTGCAGGTTCTTGTACCTAACTTCAATGGTTTTTCAGTTGATCAAATGGTGCCGCTCATGATTTCCCTTGCAAAGTCAGGCCAAGCTCACGGAGTTATATTTGTATTGGATACCCTTAAGAAATTTACTAATTTGATGGATAAACGAACCAGTAGCGAGTTTGGTAATACTGCTCGGCAATTTGTTACTGCCGGGGGAAGTCTCATTGTTCTCGCGCATACAAATAAGCACAAGGATGTTGAAGGGAAAGGGATATATTCGGGTACGAGCGATATCGTTGATGACTCGGATTGTGGCTTTATAATTGACAAACTTGATGAGTCTGATGAATTTGGTGGTAAAAAGACTACGGTCGAGTTCAGCAATATCAAATCCCGTGGTGATGTAGCGAGCATGCTTGGATTTACTTACAGTACAGGAGGTCAGTCGTACTCGGATTTACTGGACTCTGTCATCCGAATTGATGAGAAGAGTCTAGAAGGATCCAAACGAGAGATTGTGATAGAGAAACTGTTAGCTAGGGATGTCGATATTATAACAGCTGTTTGTTTGGCAATTAGTGAGGGTGTTCGGTCAAAGGATATGCTGGTGAAAGAGGTTAAAAAGAGAACGGCTGAAACCACTGCAAGAGTGAAAAGTGTTATTGAAAATCGCACCGGGAGGGACTATGCATTGGGGCAGCGATGGTCTGTTACGCAGGGTGAAAATAATGCACAAATATTTTCAGCTCTACCTACCCCCTATATATTAAATAACTAAATATAGTGAATAACCTGAATAACCGTAGAGCCCTTGTCATTTCTGGGTTGTGTGGTTATTCGGTTATTCAGCCCCCCTGCCCATATTTTCGGTTATTGATACCAGTTCCTCCCAGTTCAAGGAGTCCAGTGCATGAAACCAGATCAATCTCCCTCTGACAGGGAGCCATTCATGACTCTAGCCGCTGGGAGGATTCGGTGTAGCCGATGCCAAGCCTTATCTAAACGTACCAAACGACAGTGTGGCGCACCCTCTGTTAGGGGAAAGCGTGTTTGTAGGTTCCATGGTGGTAAATCAACAGGTCCTAAGACAAAAGAAGGCCGAAAGCGCTGCGGTATAGCAAAAACTGTGCATGGAGGTGAAACAATGGCTATTCGTGCCGCCCGGCCAGCAAAGATGGCAGAACTTAAAGAATTGGGGCGCATTATTAGCAAATGGTGAAACGAAGACATCAGAGGAAAGGTACATCGTCAGGTACTGTCCTCGTTGCAATTAGTCGACGTCAGGGTAGGCGTTTGCCAAAGGACCCTCGAATAACGATTTTGCGCTAGTTGCATCACTTATTGCATCTCTTACTTCAGCATTGCAAATATCTAGAAATCGAAATCTCCCATCTAAATGTGAGACTGCCTCTATTCGACCAAAATGCCCGCCATGTCCCTCAAAGAATACGCATAACCCTTTTAACTTGGGTAGCGCGTCAGCCAAATGATGCCCATGGGGATCCACAATATTTGCGATAATATTGCCATTGGGGTCTTCTGTGAAAAAAATGAAATCAGGCCTGAGGATACTGGTTTGGTTATCTTCTATGTAGGTGATGCCTAAAGATTCCGGTTTGGAATAGGGTGGGTTTCGATACCAAGCTACCGCTTCTTCTCGTATCATTTCACATTCTAGAATATGAGTTTCCCATGAATTGAGTTTGTCAGGATACTCACCATTTTCATCAGATAAAAGGTGACGTTCAAATTTCGGTAGTAAAACTTCCTCCCCACTTTCACGTAGCTCTTTAGCTGGTTGCAGTATATTGCGCGGAGTCGCTAGAGATCTGGTTAGTGGTCTTGTACTCCATTCACGTAGCTCTCGATAAACGTCTTGACGCTGATCTGTAAGAGCCTTTATAGGAGTTTCATGTTTCGATAGCCATGCTTCGGCTAGGTTATCGGCCTCCGTTTCCAACTCGTCTTTAGTCGATGTAATCATTCCTATTGAAGCCACCACCGTGTGTGCCTCTATTAGGGATTCTTCAAAGTCGTCTAAATCTCCGTATTGTTCTGCAAAGTGCTCGCTATAGGTTTTAGCTAAGTCCAGAGAAATGATGCGAGCGGCTTTCTTAAAAGCGTCATCGATCACTCTATAGTCTGCAGCTTCAATAAAATCATCAAATGACATTTCTTGGGTTTTTACATTAGCGCGAATAGTTCTGCCTCCAACACTCATAATGTTTGTACGTGCACTTATAAGCTCCGCTTCGTAGGTCGACTGGATTCTATCAAGAGTTACATGTAAATGGTTATGGGCTTCCTTACCTGCATCGCTAACCAAACCATCTAAAGCTAATTCGTGGGCAAGAGCGGTCAATCGCTTTATTGGACGCGCCTGCTTTTTGGGCAATGCTGCGGAAGGTAAAGTTGTTAGCTTATCCCAGACCATTTCAGGTATGTCTGGATTAGGCATCATCTCTACGGGATTAATTAGCACTCGTCGGCCAAGCAAAGGATCACCAGATTCGCCCCCTGACATTAGTGCTTCGACAACTGCTCTAACAGCGGTTTGATTGAACTTCGGTAAGAGGCAATCAACGGAATTTAGCCGATCATTTCCGGGAATTCGACGGGCGAGAGGTGTGCGCACCATGCGCCCCAATAGTTGCGTAATGTGGGTGTGGTCATTTGCTGTCCGAAAAGAAACCATCACTTCAGCTCGTGGACAATCCCACCCAGTGCTAATTGCATCTTTTGCTAGGAGTATTCTCACTCCATTAGATTCCTGTACCCGCTCCGGCATAATATAGGGGACCGATAAGCCGCTAAAATTTTCCGTCCTATGCTCGCCAAACACGTTATACACAGAATCGTGAGGTAGGTCAGGCCAAGTATCAAAGATAGTTTCCAGCCAAGTGCCAACGTCCCTTTCATTGGGAGAGTTTGGCACCTGCACCACCATAAGAGGGGTTACCTTGCTACCTTCACCTTGCTCTTTCGCGTACGCTTCCCAAGCTTTGCTACTCTCTTTCAATTTCAATGTTCCTCTCCGCAGAAGAACGGTCGTTAAATCCCCAGATTCGTTAGGCACATCCAAGTTGATAGTGTCTTTTAGTAGGCCGGATTCCTGAACAAGTGCAGAATCTACAACTACATTAGGTAACGCAGTCCGATCATCCATTAACTGCATAGCATCGTTGAACCGTTGTACTGTGGCCGAAATACCCAATACAATTGGAATGCTTGGTACAGAACCTTGACCGTTAATTAGGCGCGTCACGATCGTTTGAGTGCCTCTTACTGAGTCTCGCATCCCCCTATGTGCCTCATCGAGCACTAAATAAAGAGTTCGGCCTGGGTCTTCTATCGTATTCTGTATGGTGTCCCAGATAGTATGAGAGCGGCCATCAGGCATAAGTGGCAGACCATCAACCGATAGCACTCCTTGGTCATCTAGATCATGTCCACGTACCAGCATACTATTTTTTGATAGTTTTTGAGTATTCAGAAAATAGATTTTTCCCGGCTCAAACATTTCTCGTACGAATGTGTTTTCAACGGTAATAAGGTCCGAGACCGTGAGCTTGTCCCCCGACGCAAACAGTCTGTATTTTGATTGTTCGTTGAGCGATGGGTCATCGGAAAACCAAAGTACTACAGCTCCCGGATCGGCTTCGAATTCATAATCATCATTACCAAAGAAAAGAGCTTCGAATACAGCCGCAGCCATCACAGTCTTACCAGCTCCCGTCGCGGCAGTAAGCGAGAAGGCATTTTTTTCTTTGTCTTCATGCCAACGACGACGAGCCTTCTTTAATCGGTCTAACACTTTAGCGACTGCTTCGTCTTGATAGTCTTTTAGCGTGAATTTCATATTCTAGCGGCCCATAGAGAATCGAAAATTAGTCAGGTAAGACTCGTATAGGCGTATTGCTTCTACTGAATCCGGCAGACTTTGAGCTACAGATTGAAAGCGTCTGTCATCGTCGGTAACAATAAAAGCCATACGTATAGCCATCTTGGTCTTTATCACTTCCAAAAAAGGGGCTGCAACATCCAGATCGCTCAATAGACCGTATGTGTCGGCAACTTCCCAACCAGCCTTAGGTAGAACATCAATGCGCGGGCCCTCACAACCTGCTTTCATCCACAGCAAAGGTGCAATCCGAGTAAAAGCACGGTTATGACTAATAGAGACTGGAGTTTCATAGGTCAGAGTAAAAAATTCAGCGTTTTCCTCAAATCCTTCGGCCATAGGAAATTGATCAGTAAACTTGTAGTCACCGTTAACTGGTTCACCATCCGGGGTTTTGCCGGTGATCGCAGCCTTGATACGCGGCTTGGTAATATAGTCGCAAATGCCCCATTTCTCCCAACCTGGATCACCCGGGCGTAAATTTTGTTCATGCATTGATCTTTGTTCATTTGCTGCCACTTCATTATTTGTGATTGATATACATTGTCGCATTCCATTATCTTGCTTATTTAGCCGCATGACGGCATGTGCTGTTGATCCTGATCCGGCAAAAAAGTCTAGTACAGTGGCATCAGTCTTCTCACCACATAGAATTCTCAAAACATCTTCTACGGCATAAAGGCTTTTAGGGTATGGAAAATCACGATTAGGAAGTAATGCTCTGATGAGATCGCTACCGTGCGATTGAGCATTATGTGAATCAAAAGCCCATTGAGTAGTAGGATTTGTTTTCTTTCCATTGGCGTATTGCACAATAACTTCACCAGAGGACTCGGTTCCAATGACATCTATGTCGCCCTCTTGAATGCTTTTTATAACCCCACTGGTAAGATAATAAATTGTGACTTTGGTTGCTGCTCTTCCCGAAAAAGCAGCTTTAACATATCCTTGTTTTAAGCGGTGTAACAAAGTGGGAATTGTAAGTCCCCAATTCATTTCGCGAACATCACCAGTGTCTCGAATGGGTAAAACTGTGATACATCCCTCTATGTCAGGAACTTCAGCAGTATTTTGGATAGAGGGAAGTGCGGCTCCCACCTCAACTATCTTACCCGTATTCTTACATACATAGATTGGGTAGAATTGTTCCGGACCGCCCTTCGGAGTGCCTCTGGCAGACTCCACATCAGATCGTCTTAGACTTGCCCAGCGCACTTTACCCTCTTCATTATTTCGAAAAGGAGTGATTTTATGGTCTCCTAAAAAAGCGAAAAATAGGAATTCATTGGTGCGAGAAAATTCGTTATCCCTAATTATTCCTTTCGCATTTATCTTGGATGACACCATTTGGACCGTTGCTTCAGGGAATATCTGCTTTATTAACTGACCAAGATTTAAAAACTCTTTCTCATCAATAGAGCAAACTAATGCTGATGCTTTGGGGTTCATCAGTACCTTTGCTACCTTAAGACGTCTCTCTATAAATGCCAACCACTTACTATGCCTATATAAATCTTCAGATTCGACATAATCGTTATTATATTTCCAGTCTTTTGCACCCGTGTTATAGGGCGGATCAATATAGATGACATCTACCTTACCGCGATGAGTATAGGTTAGCGCTTCCAGTGCGTGAAAGTTCTCGCCATTGATTACCGTATGATAAGGCTTGTCATCGCTACC
Source organism: uncultured Methylobacillus sp. (assembly GCA_964585105.1). Lineage (GTDB taxonomy): Bacteria > Pseudomonadota > Gammaproteobacteria > Burkholderiales > Methylophilaceae > BACL14. The sequence continues at coordinate 574 of CAZPCL010000050.1, read as the reverse complement.
CTGCACCTTTCCAGTGCTGACTAGACCGGGATAGATATAGTCGTGCATCTCGGCTATGACGATCAGATCTTCAACCTCGACCGTCCGAGTCTCTGATCCCTCAGTTTCAATCAATTGTAAGTCGGCTACCCGGTTTTCATCTGATTTCCGAACCAGCTGCACCTTCCAAAGCCGCTGGTCAGCCCTCTCCAGACTGCCGCGTTCTGGCAGTACTCTGACCTTGTCACCCTTGCGGATTAGTCGTCCGGGCAGTTCGACGCTCTCGGGCTTGTGTCGTTCAAAATTCAGACCAAATGCGCGGCGGTTTGCCAAAGCCTTGAACTCACGCTCTAGTTCCCTACCTAGACTGGGATCTTTAGCTTTGGCTTGTGCAAGTAAATCGGTTAAGCGCGACATTAAGGAACCTTATGGGGGTTAAATATATCTTTGAAGTTAATGGTATCGGCTAAAAGTAGAATGTGCGACATTTCTTTGCCTTAAAACTAACACTTTCTTCGCCATAAGTAATTCATTCGCGTTGATTAGTAATACTAGGGTAGAGCAGGAGTCCCATCTGACAAAAGGGGGGGTACCC
>CAZPCL010000049.1:0-7338 GCA_964585105.1 uncultured Methylobacillus sp. | reverse complement strand
TCTTCCTCCTAATGTGACATAGCCAACACCATCAACTGTTTCTAATTTTTTCTTTAAAACATTATTGGCATAAAGATTTAATTGTTGAATAGTTCGGTCGCCAGTTAACCCCAGCCACATAATCGCACTTGCATTTGTTTCAACTTTTCGAACGACTGGGGGGACAATATCATCGGGTAATCGCCTAGCCAATCTGCTTACCTTAGATTGAATTTCATTAAAGGCAACTTCAATATCTTTATCCAAGTTAAATGTGACACTTACAACAGATACGCCTGGAGAGGATTCTGATTTAATAGACTCAATACCCGGAGTTGTATTTACTGCTTCCTCTATTAGGTTAGTAATACTTGAATCAATGATTTCAGGATTAGCACCCTCCAGGGTAGTCGTAACAGTGAGAATAGGAAATTCAATCGTAGGAAATTTGTCTAGACCAATTTTTTGAAAGCTAATAACCCCCAATAAAACAAATATCGCAGAGATCATCCAGGCTAGAACATGTCTTCGAATTGAAATTTCAGGTAACGTCATAATTTATTGCGCTGAAATATTAACTTTGGTTTGATCGGTTAAATATCCTGCACCGTCTAGAGCAACTATTTCATTCTGGCCTATGCCAGAAACAATCTCAATAACACCATTTTGGTTTATACCCATTTCAATAATTCGTTGCTCAACTTTGTCTCCATTGACAACATAAACTACTTGACCTGCAGGCCTTAAAACAACACTTTGTTCTGGCACAGCTAATCCTTGACGAGTACTAAAAACTATAGTGCCTTTTACACTTGCCCCAGGTTGCCAGTCTAGTTGATTTTCAATATCAGCAATAACATCTATGGACCTGCTATCAGACATTAATTTAGGTTTTAATTCTGCAATTTCAGAAATAATTTCATTTGGTGAAGTAGGACTTTGAAGTTTTATCGGAGTACCAGCTTTTAATTTAGACACTAATTTTTCAGGAAATGGTATGTGAGCTCGTAGTTTTTTATTATTGACAACTTGAAATACTGGGTCACCTATTTTGAGAAAATCTCCTATAGATGGGATTTGTTTTTCAATTCGTCCAGAAATTGGAGCATAAACCTTTGTCTTTTCGAAGCTTGATTGTGCAATATCCCTTTTTGACATAGCAACTCCAAGTTCCTCAAAGGTTTCATTTTTTTCTGTCAAAATATTTTCCAACGCATTCGCAGAAATAAATTTTTTTTCGACCAGTTTCTTATTTCTTTTGTAGATTTTTTTTTGATTAGCTAATCGTGTTTGCAGTCGCCGAACTTCTGCTTTCGCAAGAGTTAGTTTGTATTTATAATCTTTTTCGTCAATTTCTGCAAGAAGATCTCCTTTAACAACTAAAGATCCAGTTCTAGCATAAAGCTTTATGACTTTTCCTGATATTTCAGCAGAGACAGAAGGGTCAATGATCCCTTCAATTGATCCTATAGCTGTTTCTTTATCTTCAAAATTAGTTAGTATTACTTTGCTAGTAGTTATATAGATCTCTTTTTTAAAATTTTTATTTTTAGGCTCATTATCACTACAAGCAACAATTAGAAATATTAAGAATAATAAAGTTAAAAATCTATGTAAATTATTAATCATGAAAATTTTCCGCATTAATTAATCCCCAATCAAAATATGGACCAGGGTCTGTTTTCCTTTTAGGTGAGATTTCATTGTGCCCAACAATAGCATTAATAGGGTAGTTATTACATAGACATTTTAAGAGATTTATAAGTTTCATATATTGTATTTTTTCAAAAGGAAACAAGTCAGAACCTTCGAGCTCTATTCCAATAGAAAAGTCATTACAATTAGAATTATTCTTCCAATTTGATTTTCCAGCATGCCATGCTCGATATTTGCAAGCCACAAACTGAACTAATTCACCGCTGCGTTTAATTAGAAAATGGGAGGATACTTTGAGATCTTTAATCTTCTCAAAATAAATATTCTCATCAGTCTTTAATTTGTTTGTGAAAAAATCTTCAATAAAGGTTCCTCCAAATTCGTTTGGGGGCAAGCTGATACTATGAATTACGACCATATTAATTAACTTGCCTTTTGGCCGAGCATCAAAGTTAGTTGATTTAAGAAAATTAGCTTCTTTAATCAAACCATTTTGGCTTAATTCATAAAAGTTAGATGATGGTTTCATTTAAATCGCTTATAATCTCTAGATAGTAATCTGATATGTAAAAGTCTAATGGTTTTTGATAGTTTTTGCATTAAATTAGTAGTGTTAGGGAGAAAGTAATGGATTGGGAATATTTTTATGACTTTATTATTTTTGGTATTGTTGATAATGGAGTTATGTTAATAGGGGCATTTTTTGGTTTAGGATTAGAAAAATACTTACCAAGTAAATTACAGGTAGGTTTGGGTGCCGTAATTGGTGCTGGTCTTGGTAATGCAGTGAGTGATTTTGTAGGGGGATTAGCTAGTGGAAATTTAGTGCTGGCAATTGGTACAGGTATAGGCTGTTTGATTGCTTTGGCAGCAATACCATTACTTCATAAACTACAGAAATATTTTAGCAAATAAATAACTTTATTTTAAGATTGTATTGCTGTTTATTTTATGAGCTTATCATTCAAATTGGCTTGTGGTTCACCATTACTTTTTTTACGCTTTTAATTTTTAAAGATACTTTAACTTTTCCCCCAAGCATTCTTCAGCTTATTTTATGGATATTTTCAGGAATATATTTTATTTATTCATGGAAGCGAGGGGGGCAAACATTAGCAATGCGAGCTTGGAAGCTTAAATTAGTCCCTCCAAATAATGGACATTCGTTTTATTTTTTAAGATATTTATTGGTAACTATCGGAGTTATTTTTTTCCTCATTTCTTTTTTCTGGGCAATATTTAACAAAAAGAATCAATACCTTCATGACTTTGTTTTAGGATCAGAAATTATAGACGTTCGAATTTAAATATTAGATATAAGCCAATTGATAGAAAAATAAAGGTTGGGATTAAGGAGCTCATAAATGGTTGCCAATCATTGAGAAGCCCTATATGCCTGATCATAGTGTTAATAATCTGATACGATATTCCAATAATAATACCAAGAAACATTTTTAAATATTTTCCACCTGATCTTTCTTGAAGAAATCCAAATGGTATTGCAAAAATTAACATTACAAGAGGCATAATGGGATGAATTAATTTTTCCCATAAAGCGATTTCATAACGAGTCACCTTTTGATTGTTTAACTGAAGATAATTAATAAACTTAGCTAAATTAATCGTAGACATTTTTTCTGGGGAGATAATAAGTGCATTCATCATTTCGGGTCTAATTAGTGATCTCCAATTACCGTTTTCAATATTAGTCAGAGTAACCTTGTCATCGCCTAAATTAGTTAATGAAATATTATTTAGCTTCCACTGCCCATCTTCAAACATACCTTGTTTTGCGTTAACAATTGTTCGAAGTTTGAAATCCTTATCAAATTCATAAATATGAATATCTTCTAAAGTGCTATCTGGGAGAACATTTTCAATATTGACGAAGCTTCCCCCATCTTTTATCCAAAATCCTGATTTAAATTCTTGGGTGACGACAGAGTCAGTGGAGCTAATTTTTAATTGCTGGGCATTTTTTTCACTATTAGGGCTAATAAGATCGCCTATGATGAAAGTAAGAAAGCAAAAAAAAAGTCCAACATATATTAAAGATGAGGCAATTTTTCTAATTGATAATCCGCTAGATCGCATTACAGTGAATTCTGAATTTTGAGATAACTCACCCACTGTGTACATTGATCCAATTAGAACAGCTAATGGTATTATTTCGTAGATATGGCCAGGAATACTTAGAAGAACATAATTAATAACTTGCATTAGTCCATAACCGCCTTTACCAAGGTCATTAATCTCTTGAATAAAGTCAAAAAAAGAGAAAAGTGCAATCAGACCAAACATCATCATTGCAATACTAATAAAAAATTCTTTATTTAAATATTTTGTTAGTTGATTCATTTGTTTTTTGGGAGTAAAGGAAGGTTATTCGAACGCCTATAAAATAAATAAATAGCAATAGTTATAAATGAAAAGTGAACTGGCCAAAGTCCGTACCAAATTTTTGCATTACCAAAGGCAACAAAACTTTGAGAAACACCTAATAAATTGTTATATATAACAAATAATAATAAAGCTATAATAATATTTACTGAGCGACCTGAGCGAGGGTTAATAACACTTAAAGGTATGGCAAGAAATACAAGGAGTATTGCTGATAGAGGCGATGAAATTCTCCAATATAGCTCAGCTTTATATCTGCTTGAATCTGATGCTAGAAGTTCTAAAGTACTTTTTGCCTCATAAACCTCACCAATTGATATTATGTTAGGAACTTCTTTTTCAATAAGTACACCATATTCCTGAAATTGAGTAGTTGAAAATTCTTTTGAATTAGAGCGTCCTTCATATCTTTTACCTTTCTTCATTAATATGTAATCTTCTCCCTTGTCGTTTGTTATTCTTTCCCCATTGTTTGCCACGATTACTCCAACCTTTCCATTCTGGATAGATTGTACAAAAATATTTTTAACAAGATTACCAAGCTCACTAAATCCCTCAACATAGAAGATACGATTATCTGATTTTGATTCTTTAAAAATACCAGGTGTGATAGTTGCTAATTCGTCTCTACTTTTTAATCCTTTCTTAAACTCCTCAGCTTTATAAACCGCCCAAGGACTTATATAAAAAGAGAGTGATGCAATTAATACAATAATTGGTAAGCTAAACATAACAATTGGTTTTATGAAATTTCCTAGCCCTAGCCCAGAACTAAACCATATAACCATCTCGCTGTCCTTATACCATCGTGTTAGAGTTATTAGAACGGTTAAAAAAAGAGTTAATGAGAGAAGTAGGGGTAAATGTTTAAGTAAATTAAAAACAAGAATGGTGTCAATTGCATCATTAGGTATAATACCTTTTGCCGCTAAACGGAAAATATAAACGGATCTTTGCGCGATTACTACGCCTGCTAGAATTAGAATCGTAGTTAATGAGGTATAAAATAATTCTTTTGTTAAAGACGTTTTAAATAGCATGACTTTAAAGTTTTGATTTCAATACTAAAGGATATTAAATGAAATTTACGATAAAAACAGATTTAATTACCAAGATACCTGCTGATATTATTACATTGGCAGTTAATGGTAAAGACCAAATATTGTGCGAAAAGCAAATAGATACTTTAACTTTAAATCATTTGAATAATATTTTAAAGCTAGGCGATCTTCATGAAAGTACTGGCTCAACTTTGCTGATTCATGGCGCCACTAAATATTCCAGAGTAATTTTATTAAGAATTGGAGCCCCTACAGACCTAACACCTAAAGAATTTTTTAAAGCAATAGTTAGTGCATCCAATGAACTAAACAACATAAATTTTACAAAAATCATATTTCCAATTAATCAATTTGTTAATAAATTAATAACGGAACAAGCAGCAACTTCATATCTTGTGAGAGCTTTAGTTGATCAAGGATATATAATAAACTCTCTGAAGACTCAAAATAAATCTAAACCTGCAAACTTCCAAGTTTATCTTCATAGTAACAAGTTAGCTATAAAAGAAATAAAACAGGGACTCAAGAATGGCCAGGCTATTTCTAGAGGCGTAAGCGTTACAAAAGACCTTGGTAATTTACCTCCAAATATTTGTACACCAACTTATCTCGCTAACTCAGCAAAAAAACTAGCACGTGAATATAAAATGAAGGTAACTGTTTTAGAGCAAAAGCAAATTGAGAAGTTAAAAATGGGTTCTTTTCTAGCAGTAGCGAAAGGGAGTAGAGAGGCTCCTAAATTTATAATCATTGAACATAATAATGGGCCAAAAAATAAAAAACCAATAGTGCTGATTGGTAAAGGAATAACATTTGATGCAGGTGGAATATCAATTAAGCCTTCAGCAGATATGGATGAAATGAAATATGATATGGGTGGTGCCGCGACAGTTTTAGGTGTGATGAAAACAGTAGGAGAATTAAATCTGCCTTTAAATATAATTATGGTTGTTCCAACTTGTGAAAATTTACCTGATGGAAATGCTGTAAAGCCTGGAGATATAGTCAAAAGTATGTCTGGACAAACTATAGAAGTTCTTAACACTGATGCTGAAGGTAGATTAATATTATGCGACGCTTTAACTTATTCAGAAAGGTTTAAACCTGAAATTGTTATTGATGTTGCAACCCTAACAGGCGCATGTGTTATTGCATTAGGCCATCATGTTTCTGCAGTATTTACCAATTTTGATCCATTAGCTGATGAATTGAAGATTGCAGGCGAAAAAGCTTTAGACCAAGTATGGCAGATGCCAATGTGGGACGAATATCAATCCCAACTGAATAGTAATTTTGCAGATATGGCAAATATTGGTGGGCGTGCAGGTGGAAGCATAACAGCAGCTTGTTTTTTATCGAGATTTGCTAAAAAGTATAATTGGGCTCATATAGATATAGCTGGAACTGCATGGAAGTCTGGAAAAGAAAAAGGCTCAACTGGTCGCCCAGTAAGTTTATTGAGTCAATTTCTGATTAATCGTACAGTAAAGTAAAAATTAATTTTCTATTAATGAGAGATATGCTTTTTTAGTTAGATAATTTTCTTTATCAAATTCATTATCAAGAGAGATTTGACATAACCATACTTCATGAGGACTTGTATTTATTTTTTCAGGGCTGCTTACTATATCTTTATTAATCAAAATAATTTCTCCATCTGCAGGAGCTACAATGTCTGATGCAGTTTTGACAGACTCAATAGTTCCAATGGTTGAATCCATATTAAATTTATTTCCTAGCACTAGGTCAACGTAAACAATATCTCCTAATAAGTCTTGGGCAAAATTTGTAATACCCAGGAGATATCTATTTTCTTCATATGGTTTTATCCATATATGCTCTTTTGTATAAAATAAACCATCTATATAATCCATTATAATTCCCTAAATTTAATTAAATAAAAAGTACAATATTATGATTTTAAAGTGACAAATAAAATTAAACTGTATATCATCATGTGAAGTTAAATAAATCAAGGGTTTTTAGTGAAATTGTATTTAAAAGGCATCCTATTAGTTTTATTTTTACTTTCATCCTCAACCCATCTGACCTATGCAAAAGAACCAATCTCCGCTAAAAATTTAAGTCTTTACGTCAAAAATAGCAAAAGTTTAAAAGTCCGTTCTTTGAAGGCTATTGTAGTCAATCAAAATACAGGTGAGGTCATTTACGAAAAGAAAGCAGATGCAAAAGCATCAATAGCATCTTTAACTAAATTGATGACTGCGATGGTAGTTCTTGA
>CAZPCL010000048.1:0-7352 GCA_964585105.1 uncultured Methylobacillus sp. | reverse complement strand
GTAGCGCACAACAAAATATAGTTCCGGTACTGGTAAATAAAGCTAGATAATTTGCTAGTTTATTTGACCTAAGTATATTTGTCTCTTTACTTAGAGTCATACTTATCCTTAATTTGAATCACAGAGTCAGAAACGACTTCAATTTTTTTAACATCGTAACCCGCCTCAGTGATGATTGTTGTAATAAGTTTGTCGTCAATATCTTTACCATCTTTTGATTCTATTGCGACAAAGTAATTCTCCAGATTAACAAAAACATCTTTTACATTTTTCTCTGATTTAAAACTCTTTTCTAGGCCTTGCGCACAAAAAGCACATACCATCCCAAGAACCTCAATTTTTTTTGTAACCGCATTACTATTTAAACTAAACAATAATATTGTTAATAATACTAACTTTTTCATAACGTAACCTCCTAAAATGTGTACATCAAGTGAATGGATGGATCCCCATCCGTTGTTACCCCAGCATCCATAAATATTGCATTATTAATCAATCTTAGGGTAGGGGTGTATTCAACCTTTTTGAATAGGCTGTTAGTATTTTTAGCTTTTAAAATAAGCCAGGGTTGTGTTTTTTTATAACCTGTCTCATAAAAAGAAAAACCAGCTTCAATCTTACTCGTATCAAAGTTCTCATGTCCAACTCTTAAAAATTTATGTGAGATTAATCCATAGATTCTTTTTGTTTCATAATCAAATTGGAATTTAGGACTTAAATAAGAATCTCTTTTCTCCTTGGAGTTTCTTTTAATACTCACTGTTCCAGCTTCAGTAAAAAGCCATAGGTTGGTTTGTGAGTTAATTGCATTTATTCTCATCAACTTCCTCAAATGAAATATTCCACCTGATTTTATCTGGTAACCCCTCCCTTTCATATGGTGTGCTTTTATCCCCAATGAGTCTTTTGAGGTCATTGCATAACTTGATTCAACACTAGAATGACCTTTAGTAATCGTAGTCATGCTGGTGATTGAGCCCTTAAAATTCATCGGGGCTGCCTGAAGTCCTGATTGGTAGCTAACTAATAGCAGGATACTTAGTAGATAAATTTTAAGTATTTTTATCATCGTTTGTATAAGTCAGTAAGCTCTTTAATTTTTTCTGATTGATTTTTTTTATTTTCAGAATTAAATGCTTCTATCACACAGGTCTCAAGGTGTTTTTGAAGCATAATAATTTCCACAGACTGGCAGGCCGAGCTCACTGCCTTTAATTGGGTGATGATTTCAGGGCAATACCTTTTATCCTCAATCATTTTTTTTATTCCATTTAACTGACCTATCAATTTATTTATTCTTGGAATGTGCTTCTCATGATTTGGGTGTTTAGATTCACAGTTTTTATCCATAACATTTCCTTATATCTTTAATTATCTGTATTATACCCCAATAGGGTATGTAGTTGGTATTTTTTTTGACATTGATAATTGTAAATTCAATAGAACTTTGTCTGAATATTGGTATCATATAAAATATAAAATCAACAACTTAAGAAAGCCTATGAAAATGTTATCTTTGCAGTTAATGCCTAAAAAAAACTTAATAGTTCTTTTACCTTTCTTCATTTTTTCATTAATAACGCATGCTGGAGACCTAAAATTGAATGACATAAACAAGACATTAGATGGGGAAATGCTAGCTAAAACTCAACTTATAGCCTTTGAATCTGAGACTTGTGGTTCATGTAAGGCTTTCAATAAGGATGTTGTGGTTAATTGGAAATCATCCTTCTCAATTAAAAAAACTTACAGCATGGAGGCCCCTCATGGGTGGAAATTAAAAGAATCGGTATGGGCTACGCCGACGATCGTTATGTTTGAAGATGGAAAAGAGACTTCGAGGTATACAGGTTACGATGGAGATACACAGGCATTTTGGCGTTGGTTTGGAATGCAAACCTTAAGTCCTGAGCAGAAAAAAATTGCTTTCGAAAGCGGAACAGAGCCACCATTTAGTGGCTCATTACTAGATAATAAGGATCCAGGATATTATGTTGACCCAATCACGGGTGATCGTTTATTCCGAAGTGATGCAAAATTTAAGAGCGGTACTGGTTGGCCAAGTTTTTTTGACCCGATTCCAGGATCCCTAGTTTTTAAAGAAGATGGTAATAGGGTAGAAGTGCTGAGCGCTAGTTCAGGAATTCATCTGGGGCATGTGTTTGATGATGGTCCACCTCCAAGCGGCAAGCGCTATTGTATTAATAGTGCCGTATTAAAATTTGTTGCTGATTAAGTTTATCTAGCTCCTTATTTATTGATTATTTTTAAATCAATCTTGATTTCTTTGAACACATCTCTCCAATCATTGAGTTTTCTCTGTCTATATAGCTTTATTGAGCTATACCAAAGACTGTCTGTCCTGTTTGTCATCCACCCCCACCATGATTTGTTAGAATGAATAATATAAGTGTTCTTTCCTAATGCTCCAGCTATATGACAAGTTACATTAACAACTGATATAACAATATCACACGCTTGAATTAAAGATGCTAGGCCGTCAATATCATTAAAGTTGTCTACTTTACTGTATGAAATAACATTAATTCCTAATTCATCTTTTAGTTCTTTAAGTTCTTTTTTTGTATCGCCATATTGCAAGCTAACAAATGTATATCCTTTTAAATCTAGAGTCTTGATAATATCTTTGAGGGGTATAGATCTCTGGGACCCGTTTTTTGCCCTTGAAGATTTCCAACTAATGCCGCAAATTTTATGACTTGCTGGTATTAATTCTAGAAGATCTTTCTTAATTTCTATAGTTTTAATTTCATCATCTATCAAGTATCCTCCTCGTGAATTTAAAAAATCCTCCTCTTTGTTCCTAAAGCAACCTCCAAGATCTGCAATTGGCACATGGATTTCATATTCTTCTTCTGGAACTCTTATATCCTTTGGGTAAAACTTAATTTTAGGCAAAGATCTCGAAAAAATTGTTATAAGCCTCTTGTCAGTTTGTACAGATAGGTTTGGAGTAATTTCTAAAAGATCAGCTAAAATAGTACCGAATGCAATATGGTCTCCAATACCTTGCTCACACCATACCAATAGTTTTTTATTGGTTTTTTTATAATCCCATGATGGCTTACTTGTTTGTAATTCTGTCCCTATATAATCTTCTTCTTTCCATCGCCATCCGTATTCTTGCCAGCCCTGTTTGAAATTACCTAATCGTAAATTAGTTATAGATAAATTATAATGGGGAAGTACTAGGCTTGGTTTAATTTCAATTGCTCTCTGGTAACAAACGATTGCTTCTTCGAAGCGACTAAGCTCATCAAGAATTTTTGATTTATTATTAATAGCATCCAAATAATTTGGTTTGAGTTCCAGAGCTCTATCATAACTAGCCAGTGCATCATCAAATCGCTTAAGTTTGTTTAAAGCCACACCTCTATTATTAAAAGCATCAGCATAATCAGGCTTAAACTTAATCGCCTTGTCATAACTAGCTAGTGCATCATCAAACCGATTAAGTTCTAATAAAATATTTCCAATATAGTGATAAGCCTCTTCATAATCTGGTTTAAGTGAAATTGCCTTATCAAAACTAACAAGAGCTTCATCTAAACGCCCCATATTTTGAAGAATATTGCCACGATTATAGTAAGTCTCTGGATACGCTGGTCCATGAAAGAGGGCTTTGTCAATGCTAGCAAGGGCTTCATCAAAGCGCCTCATATTTTGTAATAAACTACCTCGATTAATATAAGCATCAGCAAAGTTTGGTTCAAGCGAGAGGGCATTATCAAAACTTGTAAGGGCTTCATCAAGGCGCCCTAAACCTTTGAGTGCGATGCCAAGATTACTCAAAGACTTTACATGATCCGGATTTACTTTTAACGCTTTAGATAAAACCTCAACAGCTTCCGTATTTTTTTTTGTTTGAGCCAATAAAAGACCTAACAGCCTTAAGGCATCAAAATTATCTGGCTCTATAGTTAGTATATGTTCATAGATATCTTGTGCTTCAGAAAATTTTAGTTGCTGATGAAGCGCGGTAGCATTCTGAATTAAATCATTTATTTCTGTTTTTTCAATCATAGCTACTTTTGATAAATAGTATTTGATAGCAAATCAAATTTCCAAGGAGGAGGTAGTCTGCCATACCTAAAATAATATATTAATACTTTTGCCATATTCCAAGTACCGGAATAATAATTAACGGAATGTTTTATCTTCTGTAAGTTTCCAATTCCATTTAATTTAGGCGAGATTAAATCATTTAGATGGTTTGCGTCTGTCTCGTATATGTCTCTGCAATAAAAATCTTGAAAAGAATTTTTACCGAACATCATCGGCTCATTTTTTGTTGGAAAAAATGCTTCAGCTGTAAAACGCATATGAAAATCTAATCGTTGATTAGATGTACTTCCTTGATGAAGTTTACCTGGAAAAAAAAATAATATAGTTCCAGCTTTTCCGTCGATAATATCGTAATATTTTTTATCTAAGCTCAACGGAATTAGTGTTTGTGGAGAAGCAACATCATTTAAAATTTTATTTTTATTTGATCCCGATAAGTCATATTCATTTTTTAATAGTCTAAATCCAGCTTGGTCTTGAAGATAAATTGCAACCTGTACAGAGTGATCCTGACTTCCTCCATTCATCCACTCTGTATAGTCTCTATGCCACTGACCTCTATATTTATATTTATTCATTGTAAATAACCTTGCAAGCTCACAATAAGTTTTTTCCCAACCCATTAGGTTACGTACCGCATTTCCTAGCTTAATTTCTTCAAATAACAATTTAACATCTTGATTAATTATTAACTTATTGAATGGAGCTTCTATTGCTGCCTTATTATTATCAAAAAAGTGCGGGTAATAACTCCTTCCCATTGGATATTTTATTGCTTCCGCTTTATGTTTAAGATTTTGAAGTGAATTATAATATTTTTGTATACTATTATTAGATAACCCTAAAGAAATTTCTACCCAACCTTTTTCTGCATAGTGTTTTATATCATTTTTGGAGATGGAAATCATAGATTCTCACTATCATAAGCATAGGTAATATCTATAGTTACATTTGATTTGAACTTTAGGTTAGACATCATGTAGTTATTTTAATCTAATAAGATCTTTTAATGAACTATAAATTTTTGGTACTAGTCAGCTATTTACGCCGAACAGATTTTACAGCTATTTCCATGCGATCTAGCGCCTTTTTAAGTAATGTGTAAGGTATGGCAATATTTATTCTTATGTGATTTGGTTGATTAAACATATAGCCTGGTTGTAGCGCTACACCATGATTTAAAAATAATTGATGTGGGTTTTTCACTGGGAGGTGCTCGCATGAAATCCAACCAAGATAACTAGCCTCAATGTCATAAAGGTTTAAGTATGGGATTTGGTTAATTTTTTCTATCAATAACTTTTTATTTTGACTTAGATAATCGAGTAAGGCTAATCTCCACTCTTCACCATCTTTCATAGCAGCATCAGTGCTAACATAACTAAAAATTTCTGGATGAGGGACAAGTGATCCAATACTCCGTGAGGCTATTTGCCTCAGGCTATTATTTTTACAAATCATCCAACCTAGACCAGCTCCAGGAAAATTAAAGGTTTTATTAAGAGACATTAAAGTGATTGTTCGGTTAGCTGCTGCTTCTGAGATACTGGCGATTGGAATATGTTTATGGTTATCTAAGACCATGCCAGCATGAATCTCATCAGAGCAGATGAAGAGATTTTTTTTATTGCAAAAATCAACGATCTGAATCAATTCATTTTTTTTATAAACAGTTCCTCCAGGATTATGTGGGTTACAAAAATATAAAAGCTCTGAATCTTTGTTGATTGATTCGTTTAAACTTTTTATTGACAAAATTTGACGATTGTTAATTGTTTCAAGCTGCGCTTCATTAAAATTTCTTCCAGATTCTAATGCTGCAAGCCTAAGGTGATGATAAATTGGTTGAGGTGTAATTATATGAGAGGTAGTTTTCGTGCAACTAACCCCAATTGAATATAATGCAGATACAATACTTGGGATAATAACAATCCAATCAGGCTCTACATCCCAATCGTAATGTTTTTTGATGTAATTAACTATATTTTCCTTAAAATCTTTGGGTTCATGCGTGTACCCAAAAATTCCATGCTCTACTCTTTTTTTCATTGCTTTAAGAACGCATGGCGGTGATTCAAAATCCATATCTGCTAACCAAAGCGGGATGATTGATGGGTCATATTGATCCCATCTAATTGAATCAGTTTTAAATCGATTAATAACTTTATCAAAATTGTATTTATTCATTAGCTAAATTTTAGCGTTTTCGAAAAAAGATAAACTTAATAATTTTGTAAATAATTACCAAGAAAATTTTTTTATATAAGAATAATTTAAGTAAATATTTAATCATAATTTATTATTTTCTAGATATTTAATTGTTACTACTATTTTTGACTAATTTTTCCATAAATGGTGCAATTGAAATTAATATGATACCAGCGGCAAAAGACATGATTGTTAAGAAGGTAAATAAATCTAAATTATTTGCTTGCAAGATTATTGGTAATTTTCCAGCAGAATAATTTGCAATAGCTGATGAAAGAAACCAAAATCCCATCATTAGTGAGGCAATTTTCTTAGGCGAAACCTTGGTGACCATAGATAGCCCAATGGGAGATAAGCATAACTCACCAACCGTATGAAGAAAGTATACTCCTACGAGCCACCACAGACTTATTGAAGCGGCATCTGAATTGTTTACATACATGATTAAGAAAAATCCAGCTGAAAGAAAAATAAGGCCTATACCCATCTTTTGAGAAGTGTTTACTTTATGATCACTGTTATCAATTTTTAACCAAAAATTTGCTATTAGGGGACCAAGCAAAATTATAATTAAGGGATTAATCGATTGAAAGAAGGAAGCTGGAATAATAAATCCAAATAAATTTCTATCAACATAATTACTTGCATAAAGTGTTAAAGAGCCACCAGCTTGCTCAAACCCAATCCAAAAAAATATTACAAATAATGAAAGAATAGAGATATAAAGAATTTTTTTTATATCATCTCTAATAATGATACTTTTACCTTTTTTCTTTACAAATAAAATTACTATTAAAAGTATTGAGAAGCATAAAAGTTCATAAGCATAAATATTAATGAAATTATTTTTTTCAAATATAAATAAAATAATTGGTATATTGATTAATGATAAACATGAAATCAGTAGCCAATCACCTACATCTAACTTTTTTGTTTTATTAGATAGATCTTCCTGAATTATTTTATTTTGACCTAAGTAAAATTGTATCAATCCTGCAAGCATACCTAATCCTGCTATAGCAAAGCCATAATGCCAATTAATAGTTTCACCCACATAT